>NZ_JBKFBI010000248.1:0-4028 GCF_053346095.1 Methylobacterium sp. A52T
TTCGCCCAGTTCCGTCGCCTCGCCATTCGCTACGAGCGACGGGCCGACATCCATCTCGCCTTCTCGACGCTGGCCGCAGCCCTCATCATCTGGCGCTTCATCGAACGATGGTTTTGTTAGGCGCTCTAAAACGGCCGGGCCAGATTAGCCCAAATTGAGACTGTTACTCTCCCCAAAATCAAGAAGACTCCGTCATTGCACGAATGCGGCCCGCAACTACGGAAGCTACAAAGTCTGGGACTGCGGACTCCAACTCAGCGATTTCCGACTTGCCCACGACACGCCCGATCTGACCTTCGCCGCGATCAACCGCAATCTCGATGGCGGCTGATAATGAATCGGCAGAAAGCTCGCGGATGCTCAAGATATTGGCGCTTCTCTGGGAAAGATCTTTGGAAAAGAAGTTGTTAGTGACGGTTTGGAGGCCGGCCGCAGCCATTTCAAGGGGTGGATAACTTGGGTGGGGAGACAGCATCAGTGAAATACCAACAGATGCTCTCGATAATAGGTCGCCATATTCTTCTAGCGACAACTTTCCTGCAACGGAGAGGTTGACGACTGATCCAGCGCGGTCCGATGGGAACGCCTCGCCTGCTGCAACGATCCTCCAAGTCCGCGCCCTTGTTGGATTGTTGCGCTGCCACTGAGCAATGCCCGCGCAAAGCAGTGGGAACGCATTTCGTGGTGTGCCAGGACGCGCATAGATACAGATTATACGCTCCCTTGGGAGCGGCTGCAAATTCTTTGAAATCTCCGGATTGATCTTGAATCGAACCAAATATGCCTCATTGAAGGAATAAGCCGAGCACATATAACGAGAAAGCTCTTCCGAATTAATCAATGCAATCGTCTTGTCCGGATGGCGATAGGTTTCCTGGGCCAAGCTATACTGGGCGCACCATCCGTAGAAGTCAGGCTCATGATCTTGAATAAGATACAATATTTTGGGCGAATTCCAGAAATAAGATCTTTGTCGTCTTTGAAGTTCAAAGCCGACGGTGGCAGTCCACCAAGCGGTCGAAAGAAAAACATCATTGGCACGAAGGCTTAGTTCTCCACTTTCTTGATCAGATAGGTCGACAACCGTTTTCGCAAAGTTATCTCGAGCGCCCATTGGCACGAGGCAGTACCCCGAGAGGCCGAGCATAGCGCGCAAATCCACAGGAAGAGATTGACATATGATGCGAATATCGAAGCCAGGCCCAAGAGCTTCGGCAATCTCATTGAAAATTCGCAAAGCCGTAGTGATTCCACCGAAAATTCGTTCAGGTGCTAAGGTAGGTATGATGAGATTGAACCGCGGCCGCAGTGCCCGTCGATCAGGCCGCGAGCAGAAGGATACGAGTTCCGGAATAAGGTTCCGGTCGGAAAGCGGCGGAAGACGATTGCCAAGAAGCCGCTGACGCGTGCGTTCCACATCCTCCAAATCCCAAACCGGAATAAGGCGCTCAGACGAAACATTGTCCGTGCGTCCGACCTTGGTCCAGGAGAAGCCTCGATCTTCAGCGAAATACAGAATTGCTCGCTCGATCGCATGCGCTAGGGTTCCATCAATTTGGCCTGCCTCGCATTCGAAATCCGACCAGTCGAGCTGAAGCTCGAGCAGGGAACGGAGTGCTTTGCTTCGTCCCCAAAAAAAGGAGCTCGACGGGAAATCCAGGACGATATCCTTGCTGATGTCGACGCCAATGCTACGTAATAACAGACGAACTCGATTATAGTTTCCGCCCCAGTTTAGAAGATTGCGGACGGGCTTAAAGTGATCCGAAAAGACGATGCCGACATCAGTTTGATTCAAAAGACAAAGAATCGACGAAACAATCTCGCGAGAACCAAGTAAATTGCTTATAAGAAACGAACGCCATGTAGCAAGGCGGGAGGTATGAAGTGACTGTTTAGAGTGAATGTGCAGAAAAATATCGTAGTTATCGAATACGCGCCGATAGCCCACAATCATTGGGGCGATATCACGCCCGACGTTTGGGAAAACTTCCACCGTCACGTCCCACTCGTAATCTGAAAAATATCGCTCTATCTCAGCTGCTTTCTCGCTGGAGTCGGTCGAGATAAATACATCGGCCCGGACAGGAATATTAGCTATCGCCGCGAGAATTTCTATGCATAGTTCTGTATAGAAGATGTGCGCTATGACCGCCACCTTCTCCGGCAGGTGCGTTGATTTTATGGACCAACGGAATGGCACCTCAAGACATAGATCAGTCCGTTCGTTCGGGCGGGTACTCTCAATAGAGCCGTAGAATGTCGCTAGACGTGCGGACCGATCAAAGCGCCTGTGAGGCCCAGGAACCGGCCGTACCTTCTCCTCACCCATACCTCTGCTGTTCGCCGATTCAAGATAGGCATCGATCGCATCCAGCAGAGGCGGGTTCCCCGCGAGCAGCTCGCGCCAGCCCTCAGTATTGCAATAACCTAACCGATCACGCTCGCGAAGAAGCTGCACCTTTACAAAAGGAAATCCGGATTCGATCAAACCACGCCAATCCTCCAAGGTAGGGTTACGATCACGATCCGCGCGCTTTTTCGTCGGAAACATAACTTCGCAGCGCAAGTCTGCCTGCGTGACAAGCTGTTTTGAAGAAAGTTCGTAGCAATTTATTACTGTCTGTTTGTCGCGAATGCTCCGGATGTTATTCCAAAAATTATGAATGTGCTTTGAGGTGAGGGCCCTATTCTTCAGAACGGTGAAGAAACTCATAAGATGGTGTTGAGCTTGATAGCTGTCAGTGAGCGCAATGATGTCCGCCTCGCTCGCCCGCATCCGCCGCAAGAGTTCTTGAAATTGACTTGCATCGGTAGGTCCAAAAATACTATCATTAGTCAATATTAATGATCGAGCAGACCACACATCTGGAATGGCTGCGAGCACTGTTGCCCAAGCCGCAAAGTCCCAACCATGATTGATGCGGACAACGAGCCCAGCCGCGCTCTCCGTAAAGCTAGGAAGTGGCTGGTTCAGACCATCTGTGACAACAGCGAGTATAACGTCAATGTTGTTAGCTTGTAAGGCCTCTAAATAGAACCGTGTATGAGGGTAGATCGACCCATCGCGTGAATATGTAACTAAGACGCAGACATCGCGCTCCCCGGTAATTACCGGATGTCGACGGATCTCATAGGGTATGTCGAAAATCGAACAATTTTCGTCAGCTGCATCCGGGGGATGTCCTGTCCGCCCTTGTGACCTTCCTGACGAAAGAAAATGGTCGAGCGGGTTCATGCCGCTCTGAGCTACGTCAGGGTTTTTGTAGAGATACCAATCCACGTCGAAGAGTGGATGCGGGTCGCGATTTTCGAATACCCCAGTGTGTACAAAATGAGCCAACGGGTTTTCGCCCGTCTGCCAAAGCGTTTCGTGGTTGTTAACATACCAATTGCAGTCGAAAAAAGAATTTGGGTTGTATCCAATTAACGCTCCTCGAACGACGAAATGAAGAAGCAATGGCGGGTCATCAAAATCTAGGTCTTCAATTTGCGACCGATAATACGCTTCATCAAACAGCGGATGAGGGTTTCGCCCCTTGCCGGAGAGGTAATGCAGCAGCGGGTTGGCGGCTGCGTTGTCATTGTGCTTGCAGTACCAGCTGACGTCGAACAGCGGGTGCGGATCGCGACCTTCGCTTGCGCCATATAGAATGTAGTGCTCAAGAGCGTTGAGGCCGGATCCGCGCACGTCGGGATAACGATCCAAATACCAGCGCGCATCGAACAGTGGATGCGGGCTAGCAAGTGGATGATCCGCGGTCAGAAAATGAATTAAGGGGTCAATCTTACCGAGCGGAAAATCGGGAAGCTGACGTAGATACCAGCTCGCGTCGAACATCGGGTGCGGGTCCCTCCCCTCTCCGGAGAGATAGTGTAGCAGCGGATTTGCGGCTGCGTTGTCATTGTGCTTGCAGTACCAGCTGACGTCGAACAGCGGGTGCGGATCGCGACCTTCGCTTGCGCCATATAGAATGTAGTGCTCAAGAGCGTTGAGGCCGGATCCGCGCACGTCGGGATAACGATCC
>NZ_JBKFBI010000249.1:0-3937 GCF_053346095.1 Methylobacterium sp. A52T
TCCGGCCGATCACGTGTATTCTCAGACGGAGCCTCACATCGACCAAGCATCAAACGCTTCACAGCGCCAGATACCCGTCGGTGAGCTCAGAAAGAAGAACAACAGATCGGCACAAGTCTACTCACGCTAGATCTCTCGACCTAGCCGCAAGGACAAACGCCGCCCGCGTCTCCCTTCCTCATTCCAACTTGTCAAAGAGCGCCTCGGTCACCCGAGGCTCATCAGAGGCAAACAGAAGACCGCCCGGCAATCCCGCCGGCCAATCCCGCCGCTTGTCAGAAGATGGCTCAGCGCCCGGTCCACTTCCGCGGCCGGCGCCGATGAGCCGGGGTATAGAGCCGCCGATCCGGGCCGTCAACAGGCTTGTTGGCCGGAAAGCCGATTTTCTTGGACTCCGCCGACGACAGGCGTGTGACGCCCGATTCGCGCTCCCGGCGGGCGCGCTAGGCCTCGAGGCTCAGGGTCATGCCGTCATAGGCGGGCACGATGCCCTCCGGCAGGCGCGCCGCGAGGGCGCCGTAGTCGAGATCCGTGTGCAGGTTGGTGAGGACCGCCCGGCGGGGGCGGACCGACTCGATCAGCGCGAGGGCGTCCGAGACCGAGAAGTGGGTCGGGTGCGGGGTGTCGCGCAGGGCGTCGATGATCAGCAGGTCGAGACCGCGGAGCCGGGCGAGGCTCGCCTCCGGGATCAGGCTGACGTCGGGCATGTAGGCGGCCGCGCCGAAGCGGAAGCCCAGGGCCGCCTCGTTGCCGTGCTCCACCGGGAGCGATTCCACGGTGATCGCGCCCCCCTCCCCCTCCAGGGTCAGGTCGCGGCCGGCGGCGAGGTCGCGCAGGTCGAGGATCGGCGGGTAGGCGCTCCCGGGGGGCGTCTCGAAGCAGTAGCCGAACCGGGCCGTGAGCAGCGACCGCGTCAGGCCGTCGGCGTAGACCGGGATGCGGGCCCGCATGGCGATCACCAGCGGGCGCAGGTCGTCGATCCCGTGGGTGTGGTCGGCGTGCGCGTGGGTGTAGAGCACCCCGTCGAGGCGCGTCACGCCGGCGTCGATGAGCTGCTCGCGCAGGTCCGGAGAGGTGTCGACCAGGAGCGTGGTCCGCCCCGCCCCCGACGCGCGCTCCACGAGGATCGAGCAGCGCCGCCGGCGGTTGCGCGGCTCCTCCGGGTCGCAGGCGCCCCAGCCGCTGCCGACCCGCGGCACCCCGCCGGACGAGCCGCAACCGAGGATGCGCAGGGTCAGGCTCGCCATCCGGATCTCCCGCTCCGACTCGTCACGCGGCGCCCGGAGCCGTTCCGGCGGCCTTGTCGAACAAGGCGAAGAAATTCGCCGTCGTGGTCCGGGCGAAGTCCTCGGCGGTCAGCCCCAGGGTCCCGGCCAGCGACCGGGCGGTGTCGGCCGTGTAGGCCGGCTCGTTGGTCCGTCCCCGATGGGGCTCGGGCGCCAGGAACGGCGCGTCGGTCTCCACCAGGATCCGGTCGAGGGGCACGGCCCGGGCGATGTCGCGCAGGTCGTGCGAGCGCCGGAAGGTGACGATGCCCGAGAAGGACACGTACAGCCCCAACTCCACCCCGGCCTCCGCCAGCCGCCGCCCTGACGAGAAGCAGTGCAGCACCGCCCGGAACGGCGCCCGGCCCATCTCGTCGGCGAGCACCCGCTCCATGTGGTCGTCGGCGTCCCGGGCGTGGATCACGAGCGGCAGGCCGGAGAGCCGGGCCGCCGCGATGTGGGCGCGCAGCACCCGCTCCTGCACGGCCTCGGGGGCGGCGTCGGCGTAGTGGTAGTCGAGGCCCGCCTCGCCGATCCCGACGCAGTGCGGGCTGGCCTGGGCGAGGCCCGCGATCGTCTCGGCGGCGACGTCCGGCTCCTCGGCGGCCCCGTGGGGATGAGTGCCGACCGTGTGCCAGACCTCGGGATGGGCCTCGGCGATCGCCCGGTAGGTGTCGGCCTTGGCGACCCGCGTGGCGATCGTGAGCATGCCGGTCACGCCGGCGGCCCGGGCGCGGGCGATCACGCCCGGGAGGTCGGCGGAGAAATCCGGGAAGTCGAGGTGGCAGTGGCTGTCGATGAGCATCGGGTCTCGGGGCCGTCGGGCGGCAGGGTCCTTCAAGCAGCAGGGTCCTTCAAGCGGACGGAGTCTCGGGGCGCTCGAAGCGCGGGAAGATCGGCGCGGGGGCGGGGAGCGCCGTGCCGGGCACGAGCCGGCCCCCCGCCCCCACATCGGCGAGGCCGCGCCGGTCGGCCGGTACCGCCAGCAGGTCGAGGAGCTTGGCCGCCGCCCCCGGCACGAAGGGCTGGGTCAGGATGCCGAAGACGCGTAGGGATTCCAGCGTCGTGTAGAGCACCGCGTTCATCCGCGCCGGGTCGGACTTGCGCAGCTTCCACGGCTCCTGAGCGGCGAAGTAGCGGTTGGCCTCGGCCACCACGGCCCAGATCTCCGCCAGGACGATGTGGAGCGCCAACTCGCCCATGAGGGTCCGGGCCCGTGCCGGCAGGGCGTCGGCCTGGGCCAGCAGGGCCGTGTCGGCCGCGTCCAGGCTGCCCGGATCCGGCACCGCGCCGTCGCAGTTCTTGGCGACCATGGTGAGCGAGCGCTGGGCGAGGTTGCCGAGGTCGTTGGCGAGATCGGCGTTGATCCGGCCGATGATCGCCTCGTGGCTGTAGCTGCCGTCGCCGCCGAACGGCACCTCGCGCAGCACGAAGTAGCGCACCGGGTCGACCCCGTAGGTGTCGGCGAGCTCGAACGGGTCGAGGACGTTGCCCAGCGACTTCGACATCTTCTCGCCCTTGGAGAGCAGGAAGCCGTGGCCGAAGACGCGCCTGGGCAGCGGCAGCCCGGCCGACATCAGGAAGGCCGGCCAGTAGACCGCGTGGAACCGCACGATGTCCTTGCCGATCACGTGCAGGTCCATCGGCCAGAAGTCTCTTCCCGGGCTCGACGCGTCGGGGAAGCCGGTGACGGTGAGGTAATTGGTGAGCGCGTCGACCCACACGTACATCACGTGGTTGGGGTGGCCGGGCACCGGCACGCCCCAGTCGAAATTGGTGCGGCTGACCGAGAGGTCCTTGAGGCCGGAGCGCACGAAGCTCGCCACCTCGTTCCGGCGCGTGTCCGGCCCGATGAAGCCGGGCTGCTCGTCGTAGAGCTTCAACAGCCGGTCCTGGTAGGCGGACAGTCTGAAAAGGAAATTCTCCTCCTCCATCCACTCGACCGGCGTGTCGGTGGCGAGGCTGCGGCGGCTGCCATCCTCCAGGAGCCGGGTCTCGGACTCGTCGTAGTAGGCCTCGTCGCGGACCGAGTACCAGCCGGCATACTTGTCGAGGTAGATGTCGCCGTTGGCCTCCATCCGCCGCCAGATCTCCTGGGCGGCGGCGTAGTGGCCGGGCTCGGTGGTGCGGATGAAGCGGTCGTAGGCGCAGTCCATCCGGTCGGCCATGGCCTGGAACCGGGCGGCCGTGCCGTCGACGTAGGCGCGCGGGGTGGTGCCGGCCCGGGTCGCGGCCTGCTGGATCTTCAGCCCGTGCTCGTCGGTCCCGGTGGAGAACAGCACGTCGTAGCCGTCGAGCCGGTGGAAGCGCGCGATCGCGTCGGCGGCGATCACCTCGTAGGCGTGGCCGATATGGGGCGCGCCGTTGGGGTAGGAGATCGCGGTCGAGAGACCGAACGTCTTACGGGGATTCGCCGGGGCGTTGGACGTCACGTCTGTGGTGTTCCGGATGAGCGCGGGAAGCTGCCCGCGTTGTCGCGCGGCCCGCGCCGTGACGCAACCGTCGCCGCCTGCGGGCGCGGTGCCCGTCCTCCGCGGCGGACGGCTGCGGACACGCGTGATCGTCCCCGCGCGCCGTCAGGCGCCGGGGGCATGGCCCGGGAGGCGAGCACGAGGGACGCGGGACGCCGCGGGAACCCAGGTGTCGGCCAAGTACGCGCGGGATCCGATCCC
>NZ_JBKFBI010000025.1:0-51020 GCF_053346095.1 Methylobacterium sp. A52T
CGCCGGCCCGGCCGGCACCCTGGGCGCCGCCCATGGCGCCGTTGCCGCCGGCGTTGCCGCCCGCGCTGCCGCTCATGCCGCCGCGCTCCGCGCCGCCCGTCCGGCCGCCCTCGGCGCCGGCCTTCATGCCGCCCTGCTGGCCGCCGCGGTCCGACGCGTTGCGGATGCCGTCCTGCTGGCCGCCGCGCATGTCGCTGTTGCGCATGCCGTCGTTCTTGCCCTCCTGCTGACGGGACGCCTTGTCCATCCCGCGATCCTGGCCGCGGTCGTTCCGGTCCATCCGGCCGTCGTTGCGGCCCTCGTTCCGCGACGCGTTGCGGATGCCGTCGCGCTCGCCGCGGTTGTCGAAGCGCGCGCCGGCGCGCTGCTCGGAGCGGAAGCTCGCGCTGACCGCACCGCCGCCGCTCAGGCGCCGGTACTCGGCGGAGCCGTAGCGCACCCGCTGGCCGCGGATCGTCACGAAGCGGTCCTCCTGGACGGAGACGAGGCGGCGGTACTCGGGGGAGCCGTACACCACGCGCTGGCCGCGGATGACGACGTAGCGCTCGCGCGGGCCGGTCTCGCGGACGCTGACCAGGCGGCGGTACTCGGGCGAACCGTAGAGCACGCGCTGGCCGCGGATCACGACGTAGCGGGCGCGCGGGCCGCGGTTCTCGGTGACGATCAGGCGGCGGTACTCCGGCGAGCCGTACACGACCCGGCGGCCGCCGATGAACACGTAGCGGCCCTCGCGGCGGAAGCCGCCCTCGACCCGCTCGGACCGGACATCCGTGCGGCTCACGTCGGTCCGGCCGCGGAAATCGGCCCGGTCGGCGCGACGGTCACCGCGGCGGTCGCCGCGATCGGCACGCGCGCCGTCGCGATCCCCGCGCTCGGCGCGGTCGGCGCGATCACCGCGACGGTCGCCCCGCTCGGCGCCGGCCCGGTCCTTGTCCTGAGCCATGCGATCCTGGGCCATGCGATCCTGACCCGTGCGGCCCTCGCCGCCGGCCTCGCGGCCCTGCGCGGACCGGCCTGCCTCCGCACCGGAGCGCTCGGACGCCGCCTGGCGGCCGCCCTTCATGTCACCCTGCATGCCACCTTGGGCGCCGCCCTGCATGCCGCCGCGCTCGCCGCCGCCGGCCTTCATGCCGGACTCGGCGCCACCCTGACCGCCGCGACCGCCCATACCGGCGCCGCGATCGGCGCCACCCTGCTGGGCGTAGGCCGAGGTGCTGATCAGCAGCGCGGCCAATCCGATCGATAATTTCCGCATGGCGTACCCTCCAATGTTGAATCTGCGACGCAACGTCAAAGGTCGCGAAACGGTTCAGCCTGGAGGGCTCAAAAATTTACGCAACGAATACCGATCTTCGTGCGTTTCGCGCGGAAAAGCTTGGCCGTAGACGCGGACATGCTGGTCCGCAGGCCCGCTGTCCTGCGCTCTACTGGCCGGGCTGTCCGGCGATCTCGGCCTCGACCTCCTGAGGGTCGAGGTCGTAGCGCCGGGAGCAGAACTCGCAGGTGATGACGATGCGCCCGTCATCCGCCACCATCTCGTGCCGCTCCTGCGGCGAGAACGAGCGGATCATGCCCATCACGCGCTCCCGCGAGCAGCGGCATGTCTCCTGGACCGGCTGACGGTCGAACACCCGCACGCCGCGCTCGTGGAACAGCCGGTAAAGCAGCCGCTCGCTGGACACGTGCGGATCGACCAGCTCGTGATCCTCGATGGTCGCCACCAGCGAGCGGGCCTCGACCCAGGCATCGTCCTCCGGCGCCTCCCCCGAGAGATGCGCGTGGCCCTCCGGGATGTCGCCCGGGGGCAGGTCGGCGAGGCGCGCCCGGTCCACCGACTGGGGCAGGAACTGCACGAGGAGGCCGCCGGCCCGCCAGCGCCCGGCCCCCTCCTCCACGGCCTCGGCCACGGCGAGGCGCACCTGGGTGGGGATCTGCTCCGACTGGCGGAAATACTGGTGCGCGGCCTCCTCCAGGCTCTGGCCCTCGAGGGCGACGACGCCCTGGTAGCGGCTCGCGGCGGTGCCCTGGTCGATGGTCATGGCGAGATGGCCGGTGCCGATCAGCTCGGCATCCTTGAGCGGCCCGGTGCCGAGGGCGGCGACCCGCTCCGGCTCGAACCGCGCGGTGGCGCGCAGCCGGTCCGGGGCCTCGAAATCGACCACGATCATCGCGACCGGACCGTCGGTCTTGGTCTGGAGCTGGAACCGGCCCTCGAACTTGAGCGAGGAGCCGAGCAGCACCGTCAGCGCCGCCGCCTCGCCGAGGAGGCGCGCCACCGGGTCCGGGTAGCCGTGGCGGCGCAGGATCGTGTCCACGGCGGGACCGAGCCGGACGACGCGCCCGCGCACGTCCAGCGCCTCGACGGCGAAGGGCAGGACGGCGTCGTCCGCGCCGGCATGGCCGTTGCCGGCATTCTGGGGCTGGGATGGCGACTGGGGGTGCGACTGCGTTCCTGAGGTCATGCCCTCTCCGATCGATGCGTCCGGCGGCGCGTGCCGGCAAAGCGGGGATCCGTCCTCCCGGGGGCCGGGCGGTGTGAGGCGATGACCTTGGCGGAGCGATCGGATCCCTCACCCCGTCCAGCCCGGAGCGGGAGCGGCGGCGCAGCGCGCTCCGTTCGTCGCCGGGATGCCGCCTTCCGGCGGCCGTGATGGGGAGACGGGCAGCACGGGCCGCCCGCTCACGCCTATATGGTGCGCCGACCCCGCGAGCGCGAGGCCGGACGCTGTGACGGCGGGATCAGAGCCCGTTGGCGCCGAGGCACCAGGCCAGGATGCCCTTCTGCGCGTGCAGGCGGTTCTCGGCCTCGTCGAACACCACGGAGCGCGGGCCGTCCATCACCTCGGCCGTCACCTCCTCGCCGCGGTGGGCCGGGAGGCAGTGCATGAAGATCGCGCCCGGATTCGCCGCCGCCATCAGCTTGTCGTTGACCTGATAGGGGCTGAGCAGGTTGTGGCGGTGCGCCTCGTCGTCGTCGCCCATCGACACCCAGCAATCGGTGACCACGGCATCGACGCCGTCGACGGCCGCGAAGGCGTCGGTGGTGACGTGGATGTCGGCGCCCTCCTGCTGCGCCCAGGCGAGGAGCGCCGGCGGCGGCGCGAGCTCCGGCGGGCTCGCGATGTTCAGGGTGAAGTCGAACCGGGCGGCGGCGTGGACCCAGCTCGCCAGCACGTTGTTCGCGTCGCCCGACCACGCGACCTTGCGGCCGCGGATCGGCCCGCGATGCTCCTCGAAGGTCAGCACGTCGGCCATGATCTGGCACGGGTGCGAGACCTTGGTCAGGGCGTTGATCACCGGGACGGTGGCGTACTCGGCCAGCTCCAGCATCTGACCGTGGTCGAGGATGCGGATCATGATCGCGTCGACGAAGCGCGAGAGCACCTGCGCTGTGTCGCCGATGGTCTCGCCGCGGCCGAGCTGCATCTCGGAGCCGGTGAGCATCAGGGTCTCGCCGCCGAGCTCGCGCATCGCCACGTCGAAGGAGACGCGGGTGCGGGTCGAGGGCCGGTCGAACACCATGGCGAGGGTCTTGCCGGTGAGCGGGCGCTCGGCCGCCAGCTCGCCCTTGCGGCGGCGCGCCTTGATGGCGGCGCTGGCATCGAGGACCCGGCGCAGCTCCGCACCGGAGAAATCCTTGAGGTCGAGGAAATGACGAGGGCCGGCACCGTTCAGGTGCCTGGCCGGGGCCTGTGCCCGGCCGTCAATCTGGGCTTTCATCGCGTCACAATCACTAGAGTCTGCTCACCGATCACCTGATCATGAACCGCACTCTACCTCCTGGCAGGGGCATCTCCGTCACGCGCGGCGGGATCGACCGCGCCCGGAAATGCTTCGGGCCGCCCTCCGGGGTCCGGGGGGCGGTGTTCTCAATCGCGCGGATCGATCCTACTCGGCCGCGCCGCGCACGGCCTCGAAGCCGGACGCCGCCGCGTCCAGGCGGCGGACCGCCTCGTCGATCTCGGCCTCGCCGATGGTCAGCGGCGGCAGCAGGCGGACGATGTTGTCGCCCGCCGGGATCACCAGCAGATGCGCGTCCCGCGCGGCGGCGGCGAAGTCGGTGTTCGGCACGCCGAGCTTGAGGCCGAGCATCAGTCCCTCGCCGCGGATCTCCTGGATCACGTGCGGGTGGCGGTCGCGCAGGGCCGCGAGCTTCTGCTTGAGCAGCAGCCCGGAGCGGGCGACGCGCGCGAGGAAGCCCTCCTCCAGCACGACGTCCAGCACGGCGTTGCCCACCGCCATGGCGAGCGGGTTGCCGCCGAAGGTGGTGCCGTGCGTGCCGGCGGTCATGCCGCGGGCGGCCTCGCGGGTCGCGAGGCAGGCGCCCAGCGGGAAGCCGCCGCCGATGCCCTTGGCGACGCTCATGATGTCCGGGGTGATGCCGGACCATTCGTGCGCGAACAGCCGGCCGGTGCGGCCGACGCCGGTCTGGACCTCGTCCATGATCAGCAGGAGGCCGTTGGCGTCGCAGATCTCGCGCAGCCGGCGCAGGTCCGCGTGGGGGATCTCCCGCACGCCGCCCTCGCCCTGGATCGGCTCGATCATCAGCGCCGCCGTCTCCGGCCCGATCACCGCCTCCAGCGCCGCCCAGTCGCCGGCCGGGACCTGGTCGAAGCCCTCGACCTTCGGACCGAAGCCCTCGATGTACTTCTGCTGCCCGCCGGCCGCGAGCGTCGCCAGCGTCCGCCCGTGGAAGGCGCCCGCGAAGGTGACGATCCGGTAGCGCTCCGGCTGCCCGCCGGCCGCGTGGTACTTGCGGGCGATCTTGATCGCCGCCTCGTTCGCCTCGGCGCCCGAGTTGCAGAAGAACACCACGTCCGCGAAGGTCGCGTCGACGAGGCGCTGCCCGAGGCGCTCGCCGCCCGGGATCTGGAACAGGTTGGAGGTGTGCCAGATCTTGCCCGCCTGCTCGGTCAGCGCGCCGACGAGGTGCGGGTGCGCGTGGCCGAGGCCGTTCACCGCGATGCCGGCGCCGAAGTCGAGATATCGCTCCCCGCCCTCCGTCACGAGCCAGGCGCCCTCGCCGCGCTCGAAGGCGAGCGGCGCGCGGACGTAGGTCGGCAGAAGGGCTGACGTCACGGGTCCCATCTCCGTTTCACGCAGGATCCCGGAGCGAGCGTTGAGCCGGCTCCAAATGAAAGTGCCGCCTCAGTCCTGGGCGGCACGCGCGCGATTACTATGAAAGAGCCGGCGCCTGTCAACGTTTCAGTGCCCGGCGGGCCCGACGGGCAGCCCTGCGCGCGGCACCGATAGAGCCGATCCTGACGGCGAATCTGCGGCGGTCCCGTCCCCGATCGCCGGAGAATCGCGGGGCCGCGATCCCGGCCTTCGCGGCGGCGGCCCTTGCGCCGCGGGGGGCGGCCGTGCTCCTGCTCCCGCGGATTCGCAGGAACCTGGGAGAACCCGATGAGCTCGATCAAGGAACGCCTGGCGGCGCTGGGCCTGACGCTGCCGAAGGCGGCGGCGCCGGTCGCCAACTACGTGCCGTTCGTGCGCGCCGGCAACCTCGTGGTGATCTCCGGCCAGGTCTGCTTCGGCGCGGACGGCGCCATCGCGGCCGAGCACAAGGGCAAGGTCGGCGGCAACGTCTCGGCCGAGGCCGGGAAGGCGGCCGCCCGCCTGTGCGCGCTCAACGTCCTCGCCCAGCTCGAGGCCGCGGTGGGCGACCTCGACCGCGCGGTGGTCCAGTGCGTGCGGCTCGGCGGCTTCATCAACGCGGCGCCGGGCTTCTCGGCCGTGGCCGGGGTGATGAACGGCGCCTCCGACCTGATGGTCGAGCTGCTCGGCGACCGCGGGCGCCACGCGCGCTCCACCGTCGGCGTGGCCGAGCTGCCCCTCGACGCCGCCGTCGAGGTCGAGGCGATGTTCGAGGTCCGCTGACGGTGGCCGCCCCCGACTGGCTCACCGCGCGGCCGATCGCCCATCGCGGCCTGCACGACCGCGCGGCGGGCCGGCCGGAGAACACGCTGGCGGCGGCCCGGGCGGCCGTCGCGGGCGGCTTCGCCATCGAGTGCGACGTCCAGCTCAGCGCCGACGGCGAGGCGATGGTCTTCCACGACGCCGCGCTCGGGCGCCTGACCGGGGCGAGCGCGGCTCTGGCCGACCGGTCGGCGGCCGAGCTCGGGACGCTCGCCGTCGCCGGGTCCGCGGAGACGATCCCGACGCTGCCGGCCTTCCTGGCGGCGGTGGCCGGGGCGGTGCCGGTGGTGATCGAGGTGAAGTCCCGCTACGACGGCGACCTGCGGCTCGCGACCCGCACCGCCGAGATCGCCGCGGCCTATGACGGGCCGGTGGCGCTGAAATCCTTCGACCCGCAGGTGGTCGCGGCCCTGCGCGACCTCTGCCCCGCCGCGATCCCGCGGGGCATCGTGGCGGAGACGACGCAGGACGACCCGGTCTACGCGGCCCTGACCCCCTCGCTGCGCCGGTCCCTCTCCGACCTGCTGCACCTCGCCGAGACGCGGCCCGACTTCCTGTCCTGGCGGGTGGACGACCTGCCCTGCGCGCCGACCTACCTCTGCCGGCTGCTCGGTCAGGTCCCCGTCATGACCTGGACGGTCCGGAATGCGGAGCAGCGCGCCCGCGCGGCCGCGCACGCGGACCAGATGGTGTTCGAGGGCTTCGTCCCGTAAATTTTCCTACGCCCTTTCCGATTCTGTCCGACCAAGATCGCCATGACCGCTTCGAGTGACGCGCGCGCACGCTTCGCGCGGCTCTGCGGGGGCCTCGCCCTCGCCGCGACCCTGCTCTCCCCGGCGCCCGCTTCGGCGGCCGACCCGTGTGAGGGCACGACCCAGGCGGATCTCAACGCCTGCGCGGCTGCCGATTACCGGGCCGCCGACACGGCGCTGAACGCCGTCTACGGGCAGCTGATGAAGAAGATCGGCCCGAAGACGAAGGACGCCCTGCGGGGCGCCCAGAAGGCCTGGCTGTCGTACCGGGACGCGACCTGCTTCCTCGAGACCATGGGCCTCGACGGGGGCTCGGCCTACGCGATGGAGTACAACGGCTGCCTGAAGGGGCTGACCGACGCGCGGCTCAAGGTCCTGAAGGGGTATCTCGACTGCAAGGCGGACGACGTGTCCTGCGTCGGCCGCCTCGGCGAGTGAGCGCGCGCCGCGACGGCGCCGTCCGGTTCGGAGCGCGCGCGTCGCCGCGCGCCGTCCCGGAGGCCGCGCGAAAGCGCGGGGGGGTGACGTCGGCGGCCGTCTGACAACGCTGCCATGGTCGCCGCGCGCATCCGCCCGCTTGCCCCCGGCCGGTCAGGGGCTAGAGTCCGGCCCATGAAGCAAGCACCCGGGCCGACGCCGGAGACCGCCGCACTGACCGTGCGGGCGCTTCCCGGATTGAAGGAGATCGGCGCGGCGGAATGGGATGCCTGCGCCTTCTCGCCCGAGACCCTGGCGGCGGGTGACGAGACCCACAACCCTTTCCTGTCGCACGCTTTCCTGTCGGCGCTGGAGGATTCGGGCTGCGTCTCGCGCAGGACCGGCTGGCTTCCGCTTCACGTCTCGGTCGAGCGCGACGGCGTCCGCCTCGGCGTCGCGCCCTGCTACCTGAAATCGCACAGCCAGGGCGAGTACGTCTTCGACCACGGCTGGGCCGACGCCTACGAGCGGGCCGGTGGCGCCTATTACCCCAAGCTCCAGGTCAGCGTGCCGTTCACGCCGGTGACTGGCCCGCGCTTCCTGATCGCCCCGGGAGCCGATCCCGACGAGGCCACGGCCGGCCTCGTCGCGGGCCTGCGGGCGCTGCGGGGCGAGACCAAGGCCTCCTCGATCCACGTCACCTTCATGCGCGAGGCGGAGTGGGAGCGGGCCGGCGCGGCCGGCTTCCTGCAGCGCACCGACCAGCAGTTCCACTGGCAGAACGACGGCTACGCGACCTTCGACGACTTCCTGTCCGCCCTCGCCTCCCGCAAGCGCAAGACCATCCGCAAGGAGCGCCGCGACGCCCTGGCGCCGGGCATCACCGTGGAGCACCTGACCGGCGCGGCCATCACCGAGGCCCACTGGGACGCGTTCTACGCCTTCTACATGGACACGGGCTCGCGGAAGTGGGGGCGGCCCTACCTCAACCGCCGGTTCTTCTCGCTCCTGTCCGAGCGCATGGCCGACCGGGTGCTCCTCGTGATGGCGAAGCGCGGGGACGCCTACATCGCGGGCGCGATCAACCTCATCGGCGACACCGCGCTCTACGGGCGCAACTGGGGCTGCATCGAGGATCACCCCTTCCTGCATTTCGAGATCTGCTACTACCAAGCGATCGACTTCGCGATCGCCCGGGGCCTGAAGCGGGTCGAGGCGGGTGCCCAGGGCGAGCACAAGCTCGCCCGCGGCTACCGGCCGGTGCTGATGCACTCCGCCCACGACATCGCCGACCCGGCGCTGCGCCGCGCGGTGGCCGATTACTTGCAGCGGGAGCGCGCCCACGTCGCCGAGGCGGTCGACGTCCTCGACACGCTGACGCCGTTCCGGCGCGCGGACGCGGGCGACGCCTGCGCGGGCGCGACACCGTCCCGAACCGCGTCGTCCTCCACCTCCCCCCCCGAGAGTTCCGAGTCATGAGCCCGATCGACCGCATCAAGACCTACGCCGACGAACTGACGGCCCTGCGCCGCGACCTGCACGCCCATCCGGAGCTCGGCTTCGAGGAGGTCCGGACGGCCGGCATCGTGGCCGACCTCCTCGAGACGTTCGGCTGCGAGGTGCATCGCGGCGTCGGCGGCACCGGGGTGGTGGGCCTGCTCAAGGGCCGCACCGACAACGGCAAGCGCATCGGCCTGCGCGCCGACATGGACGCCCTGCCCATCGAGGAGGAGACCAACCTCCCCTATCGCTCGACCTACGCGGGCAAGATGCACGCCTGCGGCCATGACGGCCACACGACCATGCTGGTCGGCGCGGCGCGCTACCTCGCCGAGACCCGCGATTTCGACGGCACCGCGGTGTTCGTGTTCCAGCCGGCCGAGGAGGGCCGCGGCGGCGCCCGGGCCATGCTGAAGGACGGCCTGTTCGAGCGCTTCCCCTGCGACGAGATCTATGGCCTGCACAACCAGCCCGGCGGCGGCCACGGCATGATCAAGCTGCGGCCGGGGCCGATCATGGCGGCGGCGGACTTCTTCGACATCCACATCCGCGGCAAGGGCATCCACGCCGCCCAGCCGCACCGGGGCGTCGACCCGATCATCATCGCCACCGGCCTCGCCCAGGCGCTCCAGTCGATCGTGTCGCGCAACGCCGACCCGCTGAAGTCCATCGTCCTGTCGATCACCCGGATCGAGGCGGGCTCCGCCTACAACGTGATCCCCGAGACGGCCCATCTCGCCGGCACGATCCGCACCTTCGACAAGGAGATCCGGGCGCTCGCCGGAACCCGCATGCGCGAGCTGGCGGCCGGCTTCGGCGCGGCCTACGGCGCCGAGGTCACGGTCGACCTGCAGGACGTGTTCTCCGTCCTGGAGAACGCCCCCGCGCAGGCCGCCGCCGCCACGGAGGTCGCCACCGAGCTCCTGGGCGCCGACAAGGTCGAGTCGAACGTCGTGCCCAAGATGGGCAGCGAGGACTTCGCCGACATGACCATGGCGGTCCCCGGCGCCTATGTCTGGCTCGGCGCCAATCCGGGGCCCGGCCTGCACAATGCCGGCTACAACTTCGACGACTCGATCATCCCGATCGGCAGCGCCTTCCTGGCGCGGATGGTCGAGCGCCGCACCGCGGCCTGACGCCGGGCCGTCCCCGCCCTCTGGGACTTTCCGGATGGCGGGCGATGTCGCCGCGCGAGCCCGTCCGGCCGTCGACAGCGCGGCCGGCCGGTGCGAATCCTGACGGAACTCGCCCGCGAGCCAACGCGGGCCGCGATGGGAGGGCGCCATGTCACCGGAGATGCGGGAATCGCGCGCGGCGCTCATCCTGCTCGCCGCCTCGGTCGGGGCGGTCCTGATTTTCGGCGCCTTCACGCTGCTCACGCAGCTCGGCTGAGGCGCGACCGCGAATGCAACCTGAACGGGTCGATCCCGGACCCGACCGGCGCGGTCCGGCTGCCCGACGATCGGGATTCCGCCGTCCGCGCAGGGGAATGCCGTTGATGCGTGACGGGCTATCGAGTTGAGTTAACTGCTCATTAATTCCATCAGCGGTTGTATGTCTCCGACGAAGGCGGGCACGGTGCGCGCTGGAACCGGAGTTCGCCCATGATGGCCGACGCAATCCAGGGTCCCCGCCCTCGGCCGGTCGACCTCTCGGCCGCCCTCGACGCCTCCGGGATCATCGGCGCGTGGTCGTGGTCGCCGCGCGCCGAGCGGGCCGTCCTCGATGCCGGCGCCGCCGAGGTGCTGGCCGGGGATCCCGGGCTCGCCGGACGCCCCCTCCCGCTCTCGGTCGCCAAGGCCTGCGTCCACCCCGAGGATCGGCCGGCCGTGGTGCGGCAGTTCAAGGCTCTGCGCGAGCGCGGCGGCCTGTTCGTTGCCGAGTACCGGACGCTGTCGCCCTCTGGGCAGGTCCGCCGGATCCTCGATCGCGGCCGGATCCCGCCGGGCGCGTCGAGCCGGCGCCTCGGGCACGGGGTCATCATCGACGTGACCGACGAGCCGCCGGCGACGCGCGCGATGGCCGAGCCCGCGGACGCGCTCACCCAGGCGGTCGACCGCGCGCTCGAATGCCGCGACGCCCTGGAGGGGGTGGCGGATTCCGAGCTTCAACTCCTGATCGACATGCTGCTGCTGCACCTCGGACGGCGCATCGCCAAGGCCTCGACGACCGGCGCGCACCGCGGCGGCCACTGAGCGGGGCTGCCGCGTCCTGTCGGGGCTCTGCCGGGCCGTCCGGCCCGACTCACTGCACCAGCACGGCCTGGTTGCAGAGGGTGCCGTCGACCTCGAGGTCGGCGTAGCCCAGACGCAGGCCGAGGCTGCGCAGGACGGTGTCGAGCACGAGGTCGACACCCGGCGTCACGGTGCCCAGGGCGGTCGTCAGGGTGGACTGGATCAGCGGCGGCACGCCGACGTCGCCGACGCTCAGCACGAGATTGCGCAGCAGGCTGCCGGTGAGCGACTGGGTCAGGTTGCCCGAGGCGACCGTGCGCACCGTGTGGTTGGCGATGTCCGCGTCCGAGAACACGAGGGTCTGCGACCCGGTGCCGAGCGTCGCCAGGGCGCGCCCGGAGACGGTGATCCCCAACAGGGGCAGCGTGATCAGGGGCGCGGGCTGCGACAGGTCGGGGCTCGCGCTGCCCCCGTTGATCGCGGTGCGCGGCACCTGCGCGATCGCCAGCGTCGCCAGTCCCGTCTGCGCGTCGAGGGTGACCTTGCGTCCGCCGGACCCGGCGCAGCTGAGCGACCGCAGGGTCGCCTGCGCCGGTGCCACCTCCGCGTAGACCGGCAGGGTGATGGTTCCGAGCCCGAGCGCCGTGACGGTGGTCTCGATCAGCAGCCGGGTCTGCGCCGTCTGCACGGTGGCGTTCCGGCTGCCCGGCCGGACCCAGCCCGAGCTGCGCTTGCGCTCTCCGATCGCCAGGGTCAGGCGGGTCGAGAGCAGGCCGGGCACCGTGGCCCCGAGATCGATCGCCACCTGATTCTGGCCGTTCGCCAGAGAGGCGGCCGCGCCCAGCAGATTCAGCACGTTGAGCGAGGGGCCGGCGAAGCCCCGCGGCGGCGCCAGCGCGGCGGCGTCGCCGAGCCCGTCCACCTGGCCGATCGCGACGAGGTTTCCGGCATTCGGCAGGGCGTTGAGGATCCCCGACAGGGCCGACACCGCGCTGCCGTTGTCCGCCGCGGCGACCCGGAGCGCCATCAGCATCTGACCGACGCTGGCATTCGCCTGAACGATGTCGGTGTAGTTCGCGGCCTGCATGTTGAGGCTCGCCCCGAGGGCGTCGAGGACGCGCAGCCCGTCGACGCGGGCGCTGGCCAGGGCATCGTAGTCGCTGACGCTGAGCGACAGCTTGGCCCCGAGCAGCGCGCCGAGCAGGGCGTTGGCGATGCCGCCGTCGAGCTTCAGGGTGCCGGACCCGATCGTGAAGGCGGCGAATTGCGCGCTCGCGGCGGTGCCGGTCACACGCAGCGGCACCGCGGCGGGCAGGCCGATCGCCCGGCCGAAGGTCACCGGGACCGAGGTCGAGAGGCCGACCCGCACCGCGTTCGCCGGGCTGCCGCCGGCGCTGAACCGGCCGCCCGGGGCGACGTCCTTGGTGCTCGCGTCGTAGCTGCCAGGCGCGACTGTGGCGGTCGCCGCGCCGTAGCCGTTGTCGCCGAGGGACCGGCGCGCGACCGTGTCGGCCTGGCTCGGATCGACGGCCGCCAGCATGGCGGCGATGTCCACCGCCCCCTGCGCCTTGCGCCGCGCCTGGAAGACCAGGCCGAGATCGATCCCGACCGCGCCCGCCCCCATCAGCATCGCGCTGCCGAGCGCCACCAGGATCGCGACGTTGCCGCCGCGCGCGGCCCCGAAGCGGCGCAGGCGCCCGCCCCGGCCGGTCACAGGCCGCCCTTCCGGACGCTGACGGTGCTGCGCAGCACGGTCGGGAGCATCGGCAGCAGGCGCGCGAAGGCGTTGATGCCGAGCGTGTTGGCGTCGAGGGTGACGGTGACCGTGTACACCGTCGCGTCGCTGGGATCCGGCCCGACCTGCACGACGATGCTGCCCGGCCGGAACATCGCGCCGGCGCTCAGGCTCCGGTTCACCATGGACTGGGCGAGGTTCGCGCGCTCGGCATCCGTGACGCCGGCCACGGAGGCGCGGGCCGCCTCGGCGGCGATCTGGCGGAGGTTGTGGGCGGCGCCGAGGCAGATCCCGAGCACCGCGATCCCGGCGAAGAGCAGGAACAGCACCGGCGCCACGAGGGCGAACTCCACCGCGGAGCTGCCGCGCCGGCAGGTCCACCCGTTCGGCGCGCTCCGCCGGCGCAAGCGCCGCATGCCCATCGCATCGCCCTCCGCGACTCGCGCAGCACGACCACTGCACGATCCATCGTGGCGGCGATGTTCTAACTAATGGTTGTCTTGATATTAGATTTTGCAACCAAAGCGAGTGATCAGCGCCCTTGATGCGCCTCCCGGGCCCGGCCGGCTCGTCGCCACCGAGCCGTGTCGCGGTCTCAGATCGCCCGCGGCGGCCGCAGCAGGCCGATCCCCGCCGGGTCGAAGGACGCGCTCTTGACGATGGCGTGGACCTCGCGCCCCGGGGCGAGGCCGAGCTCGCGGACGGCCGCGCCGGTCACGCGCGCCACGAGACGGGCGCCGTTGCAGTCGATCTCCACCGCCGTCTCGGCGCCCGCGGCCGTCAGGCCGCAGATCCGGCCGGCCAGCACGTTGCGGGCGCTGAGGCCGCGGGGCGGCTCGGTGGCGACGAGCACGTCGCGGGCGGGGATGCGCACCCGCAGCCGCGTCCCGGCCGGGCGCGACAGGCCCGGCACCAGCAGGCTCCCGGCGGCGCCCGTCAGGCGCGTGAGCCCGGTGGCGGCGTCGAGGGCCTCGACGACCATGTCGAGGAGCGCGCCGGCCTCGGCCTCGTGGATCGGCACGAGATCGGCGCGGCGCAGGATCGTCTCCGCGGGGCCGGCGGCGGCCACCCGCCCGGCCTCCAGCACGATCACCGTGTTGGCGAGCCGGGCCACCTCGGACACGGCGTGGCTGACGTAGAGGATCGGCACGCCGGCCTCGTCGCGCAGGCGCTCGATGTAGGGGAGGATCTCGGCCTTGCGGGCCTCGTCCAGGGCCGCGAGGGGCTCGTCCATCAGCAGGAGGCGCGGCCTCGCCAGCAGCGCGCGCCCGATCGCCACCCGCTGGCGCTCGCCGCCCGAGAGACCCGCGGGCCGCCGGTCGAGGAGATGGTCGATGCCGAGCATGTCGGTCACGGCCGCGAAGGCCGCCGGGTCGGCGCGGCGCCGCGCGAAGACCCGGCCGTAGCCGAGATTGGTCCGGACGCTGAGATGCGGGAACAGCCGCGCGTCCTGGAACACCACGCCGACCTGGCGCCGGTGCGACGGCAGGACCAGGCCGGACGCGGTGTCGACCCACGGGGTGCCGCCGACGACGATCCGGCCCCGGTCCGGCCGCGCGAGGCCGGCGATCAGGTCGATCAGCGTGGTCTTCCCCGAGCCCGAGCGCCCGAACAGGGCGGTCAGCCCGGGCCCGGCCTCGAAGGCGGCCGCGAGCGCGAAGGCGCCGCGCCGGAGCTGGACGTCGACCTGGATGCTCACGCGGACAGACTCGCGTAACAGGAGCCCCGGCGCGTCCCGGCGCCGGCCCGGACTTGCCCGCGATGATCACGGTCCACCACCTCGAGAACAGCCGCTCGCAGCGCGTGCTCTGGCTGCTGGAGGAACTGGCGCTGCCCTACCGCGTGATCCGCTACGCCCGCGATCCGCGGACCCTGCGCGCGCCCCCCGAACTCCTGGCCGTCCATCCCCTCGGGAAGGCGCCGGTGATCAGCGACGGCGGGACGGTGGTCGCCGAGACCGGCGCGATCGTCGCCTACCTGACGGATCTCGCCGGCGCGCGGCTGGTGCCCGGACCCGGGACGGAGGAGCGGCGGCGCTACGTCTACTGGTCGCACTACGCCGAGGGCTCGGCGATGCCGCCGCTGCTGCTGAAGCTGGTCTTCGGGCGGCTGGCGCCGGGCAGCCCCTGGCCGCTGCGGCCCCTCGTCCGCCGGATCGCCAACACGGTGCTGCGGGGCTTCGTCGATCCGGACCTGCGCCGGCACGCGGCCTTCTGGGAGGCGGAACTCGCCGGCCGCCCGTATTTCTGCGGCGCCGACTTCACCGCGGCCGACATCCTGATGAGCTTCCCGCTGGAGGCCTTCGCGGCGCGCGGCACGGGCGCGGGCCCGCGCGTCGCGGACTGGCTCGCGCGCATCCACGCCCGTCCGGCCTACCAGAGGGCGCTGCAGCAGGGCGGCCCCTACGCGTATGCCTGAGCGGGCGTCCCGCCCCGGATCGGTCGCCATTCAACCCGCCCCCAGGCGCCGACCGGCCCGCCGCGCCAGGAACTCCGAGACCAGCAGGGCCGCGACCGACAGCGCGATCGAGATCAGGGTGAGGCGCAGGGCCGGCCCCTCCCCGCCGGGAACCTGCGTCAGCGTGTAGATCGCCGACGGCAGCGTCTGCGTCTCGCCCGGGATGTTCGACACGAACGTGATGGTCGCGCCGAACTCGCCCATCGCCTTGGCGAAGGCCAGAACCGCCCCCGCGAGGCAGCCGGGCAGGCTGAGCGGCAGCGTGATCGTCAGGAAGACCGCGAAGGGATTCGCGCCCAAGGTCCCGGCCGCCTGCTCCAGGCGCCGGTCCACGGCCTCGATCGACAGCCGCATCGCCCGCACCATGAGCGGGAAGCCCATCACCGCGCAGGCCAGCGCCGCCCCGGTCCAGCGGAAGGAGAAGACCACGCCGATCTCGGCCAGCGGCGCCCCGAGCGGGCCGCGCCGGCCGAAGGCCAGCAGCAGCAGGTAGCCGGTCACGACCGGGGGCAGGATCAGCGGCAGGTGGACCAGCCCGTCAAGCAGGGCGCGGCCGGGAAACCGGCGCCGTGCCAGCAGCCACGCCACGGCGAGCCCGGGCACGAGGCTCGCGAGCGTCGCCACCGTCGCCACCCGCAGGCTCAGGCCGACGGCGGTCCACTCGTCCGGCGTGAGGCCGAGCAAGGGGGCGGCGCGCCGCTACTGGCTGGCGCCGGGCTGCGCGACCACCGTGAAGCCCTGGCGCTCGAAGGAGCCCCGGGCCTCCGGGCCGCGCAGGTAGCCGAGCAGCGTCCCGGCATCCGGGTTGCGCGACTCCCGGGTCACCGCCGCCGGATAGACGATCGGCGGGTGGCTGTCGGCCGGGAAGGTCGCCACAACGTGGACGCTCGGGTCCGCGGCCGCGTCGGTGGCGTAGACGATGCCGAGCGGCGCCTCGCCCCGGGCGACCAGCAGGAGGGCGGCGCGCACGTTCTCGGCCTGGGCGACCTGCCCCTTCACGGCGTCCCAGGCGCCGAGCTTCTCCAGGGCGGCCTTGCCGTACTTGCCGGCGGGAACGGCGTCGATCGTCGCCATCGCCAGCCGCCCGCCGCCGAGGATCCGCGTCAGCGTGGTGCCGAGGTTCGGCGCCAGGGCCACCTGCGGATCCGAGACGCTGTCCTTCGGCCCCGGGGCGATCAGCACCAGGGCGTTGCGCAGGAGGTCGATCCGCGAGCCGGCCTTCAGCAGCCCGGCCCGGTCGACGTAATCCATCCACGCGAGGTCGGCCGAGATGAACAGGTCCGCCGGCGCCCCCGCCTCGATCTGCTTCGCGAGGGCGTTCGAGCCGGCGTAGGAGATCCGCGCGGTCTTGCCGGTCGCCTTCGTCCAGGCTGCCGCGGCGTCGTCGAGGGCGTTCTTGAGGCTCGCGGCCGCGAACACGACGACCGGCTCGTCCGCCCGCGCGGCCCTGTCGGTCGGCGCGAGGGCCAGCGCCGCGAGCGCGCAGGCGACCAGGATCCGTCGAGTCAGGGGCATCACGCAGGTCTCTCCGGTCGCGACCCGCTATATACGGCGGGGAACGACGGGGATCATAGGCGCGCGCGGGCGGTCGGCCAAGGCCCGGCCGGCCCGGCGGGCCGCGCGGGGTCCGCGCGCGTCAGCCGAGCTTGGCTTCCGGCCGGTCCTTGGGCTCGGCCTCGGCCCGGTGGAGGCGGCTCAGCAGGACGAGGAGGTGGCCCGGGAGCGGCCCGTCCGGTGCGGGACCGCCGAAGATCCGCTCGCGTGGTCGGGCAGGCACGGCCGCGCCGTTGACGACCACGGGCCCGCGGGGGCCGGAACGCCGAGACTTGGTCACGCTGTACGCACCCTGCTCAATCGTGATTCACGTAAAAAGCCGGCAAAAACGCCGCGCAAGTCGGCCAGTTCCGCAACTGCCGTACATCATTTGGTTAACGCGCGAACAACCTGCCTCATTCCTGGGCGCCCGCGCGCGCGAATCGGTGTCGCGCCCTCACCAGGTCCGGATGTCGTGCTGCTCGGTCGGGCGCGCCTCCGGCATGCCGTTCATGCCGTTCGCGACCAGCAAGGCCCAGAGCGTGGCGGCGCCCGCGGTCACGGCCGCGAAGGCGACGCTGATGAGGAGAGGCGCGGTCATGGCAGCACGATCGTCTGTCAAAGCAGGCGCGCCGCTCCGGGAAGTGCGGCGCGCCCGAGTTGAGGGTCCGGCCTTGGGTAAGCCGAGATTGTTTAAGCACACGCGATGGCTGTGGACACTGATTTGAGTCGCGCAGAAGATAAGTATTGGCGCTTGTGACCGTCCGGCAACAACGGGCGCGGCCGCCGGTCCGCTCCGCCGCCCTGCCCCGCGGCCCCTCCCTCGCCGGGCCCGGATTTTTTCGCGCCAGCCCCTGGGCTGCGGCGCGCCCCGGCGTTACAGCCGGGCACCATGCTCGAAGGCCTGCCGCCCCATCGCCCGTCCCACGTCCTGCGTCTGCTGACCGACGAACGCTCGGCCCGCGCGATGACCGACCTCCTCGGCGAGATGTTCGATCCCACGGAGACCGCGGTGGCGGCCTTCGAGGACGAGGACGGGCGCACGTGGCGGCTGGAGGCCTACTTCGCGGACGCGCCCGACGAGGACTACGTCCGCGAACTGATCCGCCCGGTCATCGGCGACGCGGCCGACGCGGCGGAGTTCCGCACGATCGCCCAGCAGGACTGGGTGCGCGCGTCGCTGGAGGGATTGAAGCCGGTCCGGGCCGGCCGGTTCCTCGTCCACGGCTCGCACGACCGCGACTCGGTCCGCGGCAACGATCTGGCCATCGAGATCGAGGCCGCCCTCGCCTTCGGGACCGGGCATCACGGAACGACGCTGGGCTGCCTCCGCGCCCTGGTCTCGGAACTCAAGCGCCGGCGCCCGGTCCACGTCCTCGATGTCGGCACGGGAACCGGGATCCTCGCCTTCGCGGCCGCCAAGGCGCTGCGGCAGCCGGTGGTGGCCGGCGACCTCGACGCGGAGGCCGTGCGCACGGCCCGCGAGAACGCCCGCGCCAACGGGCTCGGCCCCTATCTCAAGCTCTACGAGGGACCCGGGGTCCGCCACCGCCTCGCCGACCGGCCGCGCCATTTCGATCTCGTCTTCGCCAACATCCTGGCCCGGCCGCTCAGGCTCCTGGCGCCGACCCTGGCGCGGGTCGTCTCAACCGGGGGCGTGCTGGTTCTGTCCGGCCTGATCGAGCGCGACGTGCCGGGCGTGCTCTCCGCCTACCGCCTCCAGGGCTTCTCCCTCGTGCGCCGCGGCGTGATCGAGGGGTGGGTCGCCCTGGTCCTGATGCGCGGCGGTGCGGCGCAGCGTCCGCGGCGCTGACCCGCGCGGGATCGCCCCGAACTCCCCGCGCGCCGGCGTGTTGTCCGGCCATGAGCCAGACGTCGCTCCACGATCCGCCCGCGGACCCCATCGCCGAGGGCGCCCGCGCCCGGGCGCAGGGGCGGCCCAAGGATGCCTGCCCCTATCCGGCCGACTCGCCCGCGCGCCGGGCCTGGCTCGAGGGCTACGACGGGGCGCCGGCGGACCGGGCGCCCGACCTGCCGATCACGGACGGCTGATCAGCGCGCGGTGCGCAGCCGGCCCGGCCGGTCAGGCGCGCCCGCGGTCTCGGCCGGCGATTCAGGCGCGTCCGCCTGCGACACCGGCGCGCCGAGCGCCGCCATCAGCGCGCGCAGGCCGTCGATCCACTCTTCGAGTTCGGCGAGCGAATCGAAGCCGTCGCGGCGGACGACCGTGTCTGGCTCGATCGTCACGACGGCGTCGAAGCGGCCGTCCGGTCTGTCGCTGATCCGGTAGTAAACGCGGCGTGGCATGTCTGAGTAATAAGCGAAAAACGGTGGCGTGATAAGATTGCTAACGATCTTTAAGCACCGCAACCGACCTCCGACCAACCTCTTTCTCACGACAACAGGGTGTTGCGACGCGGGAGCGGCGGGCGCTAGGCTCGCCGCATGACCGAGACCCGTCCGTCCCGACAGCGCCAGCGCTTCCAGAGCTTCGACGACCCGAGCCACCGGAAGGGCGCCGAGCGGATCGAGGCCCTGCGGGCGGCCCTGCGCGAGACCGGGCTCGACGGCTTCGTCGTGCCGCGGGCCGACGAGCACCAGTCGGAATACGTCCCCGCCGATGCCGAGCGGCTGGCCTGGCTCACCGGCTTCACCGGCTCGGCCGGCACGGCCGTGATCCTGATGGAGTCCGCGGCGCTGGTCGTCGACGGGCGCTACACCCTGCAGGCGCCCGAGCAGGTCGATACCGGCCTCGTCACGGTGGTGCCGCTCGCCGAATCGACGCCGGAGGCCTGGGTCGGGGCCAACCTGCGGCGGGATCAGGTGCTCGGCTACGATCCCTGGCTGCACACCCCGGACGGTCTGGCGCGCCTGGAGCGGGCCGTGACCCGCGCCGGCGGGACCGTGCGGGCGGTGCCGAACCTCGTCGACGCGGTCTGGGCCGGTCGGCCGCGGCCGCCGGCCGGTCCGGTGGTGGTCCATCCGGACGCGCTGTGCGGCGAGGGGGCCGCCGACAAGCTCGCCCGGATCCGGGCGGCGCTCGCCGAGGGCGGCTGCGATGCCCTGGTGATCTCCGACCCGCACAACCTGGCCTGGGCCTTCAACCTGCGCGGGTCCGACGTCGCCCATACGCCCCTGGCGCTGGGTTACGCCATCCTGCCGCGCGAGGGACGGGCCCGGCTGTACCTCGTCTCTCCGAACGTCGATCCGGCCCTGCGGGCGGAACTCGCGCCGATCGCCGAGATCCTGCCGCGGGCGGACCTGGACGACGGGCTGGCCTCCCTGGCGGGCGCGCGCGTCCGCCTCGACGCGGCGACCGGCGCCGTTGCCGTGAAGGAGAAGATCGAGGCCGCCGGCGGCACGGCCGATGTCGGCAAGGACCCGATCACCGGCATGAAGGCGGTCAAGAACGCCGCCGAGATCGCGGGTGCCCGCGCGGCCCATGTCCGGGACGGGGCGAGCGTCGCGCGCTTCCTCGCCTGGCTCGACGGTGCGGCCTCGGCCGGCGGCCTCACCGAGATCGCCGCCGTCGAGGCCCTGGAGGATTTCCGGGCCGCCGGCGGCGACCTGCGCGAGGTGTCGTTCCCCACGATCTCGGGTTCCGGACCGAACGGCGCGATCGTCCACTACCGGGTGAGTCGCGCCACGGACCGGACGGTCCAGTCGGGCGAGCTGTTCCTGATCGATTCGGGAGCGCAGTACCCGGACGGCACCACCGACATCACCCGGACGGTCGCGGTCGGCGCGCCGAGCCCGGAGATGCGCGACCGGTTCACGCGGGTGCTGAAGGGGCACGTCGCCATCGCCCGGGCGGTGTTCCCGGTCGGCACGACCGGCGCCCAGATCGACGCCTTCGCGCGGGCACCGCTCTGGCAGGCGGGCCTCGACTTCGACCACGGCACCGGTCACGGCGTCGGTGCCTTCCTGTCGGTGCACGAGGGGCCGCAGCGGATCGCCAAGACCGGCACGGTGGCGCTCGAGCCCGGCATGATCCTGTCGAACGAGCCGGGCTACTACGCCCGCGGCGCCTACGGCATCCGGATCGAGAACCTCGTCCTGGTCGAGTCCCGCGCGATCGCGGGCGGGGAGCGCCCGATGCTCGGCTTCGAGACGCTGACGCTCGCCCCCTACGACCGCCGGCTGATCCGGCCGGACCTCCTCGAACCCGGGGAGCGGGCCTGGATCGACGCCTATCATGCGAGGGTTCGCGAGACCCTGGCGCCCGGGCTCGACACCGCGACGCGCGACTGGCTCGAGCGGGCGACGGCGCCCCTCGAGGGGTGAGCCGGCCGCAGGGGATTCCGGACGCGGTCCATGGTAAGACCCGACGCCGTGGTAAGACCGGACGCCATGGAAACGCCCGCGCCGAGCCCGACACGCCGCGCGTGAAACCGCGACCGCCCCGCGCGCGAAGGGACAGCATGATCCGCCGCCTCGCCCTCCTGATCCTGGCCCTCGCCGCGAGCCTCTCGGCCGCCGCGGCGCAGGGGTTCCGCACGCCCGCGGACCTCGTGCGCGCGAGCCTCGTGGCCGAGCCCGCCGCGGTCGCCGGCGCGGAGCCCTTCACGCTGGCGGTGCGGATGCAGGTCAAGCCCGGCTGGCACGTCTACTGGCGCAACCCGGGCGATTCCGGCCTGCCCCCGGAGGTGACCTGGACCCTGCCGGCCGGCTTCAACGCCGGCGCGATCCGGTGGCCGGCGCCGGAGCGCATCCCGATCGCGACGCTCATGAACTACGGCTACGAGGGCGAGGTCACGCTCCTCGTCCCGGTGACGCCGCCGCCGAGCCTCGACCCGGCCGACCCGGTGCGGATCCAGGCCAAGCTGACCTACCTCGTCTGCGAGACCGAGTGCGTGCCCGGCTCGGCCGATCTCGCCCTGACCCTGCCGGTCGGCAAGGCCGAGCCGGACCCGGCCAACGCCGCGCTGTTCGCCCGCGCCCGCGCCGCGCTCCCCGTCCCGGCGCTCTGGCCCCTGAGCCTGTCGAGCCAGGGCGACACCCTCCGCCTCGATTTTGCCGCGTCCGGCCTCAAGCCCGAGGCGGTCCGGAACGCCGCGTACTTTCCCTACGCCGAGACGGCGATCGACAACGCCGCCGCGCAGGTGATGAGCGTCGACGGGACCGGCCTGCACCTGACCCTCGCCCGGAGCAGCCCGACCGACCCGGTGCCCGCCGCGCTGCCCGGCGTCCTGACGGTCGAGGAGGTCGACGCCGCCGGGACCCGCCGGCTCGCCTTCGCGTACGGCGACGAGCCGGTGCTCCCGGCCGCGGCGCCGGCCGCGACCGCGCTGCCCGCGACCGCGCCGGCCGCCGCCGACTTCGACGCGCTGACGCTGGCGACCGCCGCGGTCTTCGCCTTCCTCGGCGGCCTGATCCTCAACCTGATGCCCTGCGTCTTCCCGGTCCTGTCGATCAAGGTGCTCGGCCTCGTGCGGCACGCGGGCGAGGGTCCGGCCCGGCTGCGGCTCCACGGCCTCGCCTACACGGCCGGGGTCCTGGCGAGCTTCCTGGCGCTCGCCGCCGCGCTGATCGGCCTGAAGAGCGGCGGGGCCGCGATCGGCTGGGGGTTCCAGCTCCAGTCGCCCGCCATCGTGGCGGGGCTCGCCTACCTGCTGTTCGCGATGGGCCTGAGCCTCTCGGGCGCGGTCCATGTCGGCGGCCGGCTCGCCGGCCTCGGCGACGGCCTCACCCGGCGCGGCGGCCTGAGCGGCTCGTTCTTCACCGGCGTGCTCGCGACCCTGGTGGCGACGCCCTGCACGGCGCCGTTCATGGGCTCGGCGGTGGGCTTCGCGCTGACCCAGAGCGCCGGCGTGGCGCTCGCCGTCTTCGCGAGCCTCGGGCTCGGCCTCGCCCTGCCCTTCCTGCTCCTGACTTTCTGGCCGCCGGCCCTGCGGGCGCTGCCGCGGCCGGGCGCCTGGATGGAGACGCTCAAGCAGGTGCTGGCCTTCCCGGTCTACGCCACCGTCGCGTGGCTGATCTGGGTCTTGGCGCAGCAGGTCGACCCGCGCGGGCTGCTGGCGGCGCTGATCGGCCTCGTCCTCGTCGGCTTCGCCGCCTGGGCCTGGGAGCACGGCCGCGCCGCCCCGCCGCGGTCCGGCCGGGTCGCGCAGGCCGCCGCGGCGCTGGCGCTGATCGCCGTCGGGGCCCTCGCCGTCACCCTGCCCCGGGACCGCGCCGCGCCGGCCGCGCAGGCCGCCGCCGACGGGATCGAGCCGTTCACGCAGGCGCGCCTCGACGCCCTGGTCGACGCGCACCGCCCCGTCTTCGTGGACATGACCGCCGCGTGGTGCATCACCTGCGCGGTCAACGAGGCGACCTCGCTCAACACCAAGGCCGTGCGGGCCGCGATGGCCGAGCGCGGCGTGACCTACATGAAGGGCGACTGGACCAACCAGAACCCCGAAATCACCCGCCTCCTGGAGAAGCACGGGCGCAGCGGCGTCCCGCTCTACCTGCTCTATACTGGGACGGGAGAGCCCCAGGTGCTGCCGCAGATCCTGACCGAGGGGACGGTCCTGGCGGCGCTGGAGGCGGTGCCGGCCGCCTCGGGCCGGAGCGCGGCGCTGGCGCGCTGAGTCCCTGAGAGGCGACGCTGAATATCGGCGCGCCCGTCACAGAGTCGTCGCGAGCGGAGCGGTGAGGCGCTCCGACAGACCGCGAAACCGCCTCAGGCCTCGAGCGAGAAGGTCTCGTCGAAGGCGTATCCGGAGCCGCGGACCGTGCGGATCGGGTCGGTCTGGCGCGGGCCGTTCAGCGCCTTGCGCAGCCGCCCGACATGGACGTCGACGGTGCGCTCGTCGATGTAGACGTCGTGGCCCCAGACCCCGTCGAGGAGCTGCTCGCGGGAGAAGACCCGGCCCGGCGCCAGCATCAGGAATTCTAGGAGCCGGAACTCCGTGGGGCCCAGATGCAGCTCCTCGCCGCCGCGGCGGACGCGGTGGCCGGTGCGGTCGAGTTCCAGGTCGCCGGCCGCCAGCCGGTCCGAGACGTGGGCGGGCTTGGCCCGGCGCAGGAGCGCGCGGATCCGGGCGAGCAGCTCCGGGACCGAGAACGGCTTGACGATGTAGTCGTCGGCGCCCGTGCCGAGCCCGCGGACGCGGTCGCCCTCCTCGCCCCGGGCGGTGAGCATGATTACCGGCAGGCGCTCGGTCTCCCGGCGCGCCCGGATCCGGCGGCACAGCTCGATCCCCGAGAGGCCGGGCAGCATCCAGTCGAGCAGGACGAGGTCCGGGATCCGCTCCGCCAGGAGCAGCTCGGCGTCGTCGCCGCGCGCCGCCGAATCCACCAGGAAGCCCTCGGCCTCCAGGTTGTAGCGCAGCAGCGTGCTCAGGGCCTCCTCGTCCTCGACGATCAGGACTTGCATGCTCACGTTCGAAGACTCGTTCTGCGGGCGGTCCCCGGATGGTGCAGGAGGCGCCGCCCCGCCTCAACCTGCACGGAGAGTGACCCCGGCCGCGCCCACAGGAAGGCGCCGGGGTCGGCGCCTCACGGCGCCTGCACGCCGTCCACCGTCGCGTAGTTCGACGCGTCGTTCTTCGGCCGGTCACCCGCCAGCGTCTCGCCCGTGGCGAGATAGTGGATCGTCTCGGCGATGTTGGTGGTGTGGTCGCCGATGCGCTCGACGTTCTTCGCGCAGAACAGGAGATGCGTGCAGAACGAGATGTTGCGCGGATCCTCCATCATGTAGGTCAGGAGCTCGCGGAACAGGGAATTGTACAGGGCGTCGATCTCGCCGTCGCGCTCCCAGACGTCGTGGGCCGCCTGGACGTCGCGGCTCCCGTAGGCGTCGAGCACGTCCTTGAGCTGGGCCTCGGCGAGGTCGCTCATGTGGCGCACGCCGAGCACGATCTTCTGGGCCGGCGCCTGGTCGGAGATCGCCACCACGCGCTTGGCGACGTTCTTGGCGAGGTCGCCGATCCGCTCGAGATCGCCGGAGACGCGGATCGCCGAGATGGTCTCGCGCAGGTCGATCGCCAGGGGCTGGCGCCGGGCGATCAGCAGCACGGCGCGCTCCTCGATGTCCCGCTGCAGCGCGTCGAGGCGCTTGTCGGCGAGGATCACCGCCTGGGCGAGCGTGTCGTCCCGGCGCACGAGGGCGTCGGTCGCCTCCGCGGTCATCTTCTCGGCGACGCCGCCCATCTCCGAGATCGAGCGACGCAGGTTCTCCAGGTCGGTGTCGTAGGAGGTGACGATATGGCCGGGCATGGCGGATCCTTCGATGGGGTCCCGGGGACGGCCCTCCGGGAGGCTTGCGGGATCCGCCGGCGCGCCGGAGACGCGCGCGGCGGTCCCGGGACCGGAGCGGCCCGGCAGACTAGCCGAAGCGGCCGGTGATGTAGTCCTGCGTACGGCGTTCCGTCGGGTTCATGAACATTCGGTTGGTCGGGCCGAACTCGACGAGCTGCCCCAGATACATGAAGGCGGTGAACTGCGAGATGCGCGCCGCCTGCTGCATGTTGTGGGTGACGATCACGATGGTGAACTCGTCGCGCAGCTGCTCGATCAGCTCCTCGATGCGGCCGGTCGAGATCGGGTCGAGGGCCGAGGTCGGCTCGTCGAACAGGATCACCTCCGGCTTCTGCGCCACCGTCCGGGCGATGCACAGGCGCTGCTGCTGGCCGCCCGACAGGCCGGTCCCGGGCTGCCGGAGCTTGTCCTTCACCTCGTCCCAGAGGGCGGCCTTGCGCAGGGATTCCTCGATCCGGCCGTCGAGCTCGGATTTCGGCAGCTTCTCGTAGAGGCGCAGGCCGAAGGCCACGTTGTCGTAGATCGACATCGGGAACGGCGTCGGCTTCTGGAACACCATGCCGATGCGCGAGCGCAGCTCGTTCAGGTCGACGGAGGGGCTGAGGATGTTCTCGCCGTCGAGCAGGATCTCGCCCTCCGCCCGCTGCTCCGGGTAGAGGCTGTAGATCCGGTTGAAGCAGCGCAGCAGGGTGGACTTGCCGCAGCCGGAGGGGCCGATCAGCGCCGTCACCTGCCGGTCGTGGAAGTTGAGGTTGACGTCCTTCAGCCCGTGGAAGCTGCCGTAGTAGAAGTTCAGGTCCTTGACGGCGATCCGCACGGGGCCGCCCTCTTCGGCGCGGTTGCGGTTCAGCTCGACCGTGGGGATCGCGGAGGCGGCGTTCATCGTCGTGTCCTCGAAAGGGGGCTCAGCGCGAGGCCTGCGGCTTGATCACGAGGCGCGCGATGATCGACAGCGCCAGGATGGTGGTGGTGATCAGGAGCGCGCCCGCCCAGGCGAGTCCCTGCCAGTTCGGGTAGGGCGAGAGGGCGAACTGGTAGATCATCACCGGCAGGTTCGCGACGCCGCCCATCAGGTTGGCCGAGAACCAGGAATTGTTGTTGAGCGCGGTGAACAGCAGCGGCGCGGTCTCGCCGGCGATGCGGGCGAGCGCCAGGATGATGCCGGTGACGATGCCGGCCGAGGCCGCCCGCCAGGTCACGCTCATGATCACCGTCGAGGGCGGCGCGCCGAGCGCCGCGCCGGCCTCCCGCAGGGTCCCGGGCACGAGGCGCAGCATGTCCTCGGTGGTGCGCACGATCACCGGCACCGCGATGATCGCCAGCGCCACGCCGCCGGCCCAGCCCGAGTAGGTGCCCATCGGCCGCACCATCAGCGTGTAGACGAACAGGCCGATCAGGATCGACGGCGCCGAGAGCAGGACGTCGTTGAGGAAGCGGATCAGGGCGGCCAGCTTCGAGCCGCGCCCGTACTCGGCCAGGAAGGTCCCGGCCATGACGCCGACCGGCGTGGCAATCAGGATGCCGATCCCGGTCAGCACGAGGCTGCCCAGGATGGCGTTGGCGATGCCGCCGCCCTCGGAGCCCGGGCCCGGGGTCGGGTTGGTGAACAGGGTCGGCGTGAAGCCGCGCACGCCCTGGACGATCAGCATCACCAGGATCGAGCCGAGGACCAGGGCGCCGACCACCGTCGCGGCGGTGCAGGCGACGCGCAGGGTCCGGTCGGCGACGCGGCGTCCCTGGCGGACGCGGCCGGGGCGGCGCTGGGCGGCCGGGGCGATCGTGCTGGAGGAAACCATCGCGCGTGCTCCTCAGGCGGACTGGACGCGGCGCGTCAGCAGCCGGGCGATGATGAGCACCACGAAGGTGATCACGAACAGGATGCAGCCCAGCGCCATCAAGGCGTTCAGCTGGAGGCCGTCCGCCTCGTTGAACTCGTTGGCGATGCGCGACGCGATGGTCGAGCTCGGGTCGAAGATCGAGGCCGAGAGCCGGTTGGCGTTGCCGACCACGAAGGTCACCGCCATCGTCTCGCCGAGCGCCCGGCCGAGGCCGAGCATGATCGCGCCGATGATCGAGACCGCCGCCTGCGGCACCAGCACGTGGCGCACGACCTCCCAGGTGGTGCAGCCGATCCCGTAGGCGCTCTCGCGCAGCACGGTCGGGATCTGGTCGAGCATGTCCCGGGCGATCGAGGCGATGAACGGCACGATCATGATCGCCAGGATGATCCCGGCGGTGAAGACGCCGACGCCCGACGGCACCCGGGCGTAGAACAGCGTGCCGACGATCGGCATGCCCTCCACGAGGTTCGAGACCGGGATCTGGATGTAGCGCGCGAAGAGCGGCGCGAACACGAACAGGCCCCACATGCCGTAGATGATGCTCGGCACGGCCGCGAGCAGCTCGATCGTCATGGCGACCGGCTTGCGGGCCCAGCCCGGGCAGAGCTGGGTGAGGTAGACCGCGATGCCCAGCGAGACGGGGACGCCGATCAGCAGGGCCAGGAAGGCGGAGGCGACGGTCCCGATCACCGCGACCAGGGCGCCGTACTGCTCGGTCCCGACGTTCCAGGCGCTGGAGGTCAGGAAGCCGAAGCCGAACTCGCGGAAGGCGGGCCAGCCGCCGTACAGGATCGAGCCGAGGATGCCGGCGAGCACGAGCAGCACCAGCAGGGCCGCGCCGTACGAGCAGGTCCGGAACAGGGTGTCGAGGCTCCGGCTCGGCGCCTTCCGCGCGGTCGCGGAACGGGTTCGGCCGAGGGCGATCGATTCGGTCAAAGCGGGCATCCGCGGTTCTCTGCGAAGGGTGGCGTGGTAGCGCGGTGCGTTCCCGGAAGCGAGGGAGGGGGTTCCCACCCCCTCCCCGCCACGCTCACATGTTGAGGACAGGCTTTCCGTCCTTGCCCTTCACGTCCTTCCACTCCTGGTGGATCAGTTCGACGACGTTGTCCGGCAGCGGGACGTAGTCGAGGTCGGTGGCGAGCGTGTCGCCGTTCTTGTAGGCCCAGTCGAAGAACTTGAGCACGGCGGCGGACTTGGCCGGGTCGGCGGCGTCCTTGTGGACGAGGATGAAGGTCGCCGCCGTGATCGGCCACGCCGCCTCGCCCGGCTGGTTGGTCAGCGAGATGCCGAAGCCCGGGGTCGCCTTCCAGTCGGCGCTCGCCGCCGCGGCCTGGAACGCCTTGTCGTCGGGCTGCGGGTACTGGCCGGCCTTGTTCTGCAGCAGGGCGTAGGAGAGCTTGTTCTGCTTGGCGTAGGCCGACTCGACGTAGCCGATGGCGTTCGGAACCTGCTTGACGGTGGCGGTCACGCCCTCGTTGCCCTTGCCGCCCTGACCGACGGGCCAGGAGATCGTCGTGGCCGCGCCGTACTCCTTCTTCCAGGGCTCGGAGACCTGGGACAGGTAGGTGGTGAAGATGTTGGTCGTGCCCGACGCGTCGGAGCGGTAGACCGGGGTGATGTTGGCGTCCGGCAGCTTCAGCCCGTCATTGAGCTTGGCGATGCGCGGATCGCTCCACTTCGCGATCTTGCCGGCGTAGATGTCGGCCAGCACGTCGCCGGTGAGCTTGAGCTTGCCCGGCTCGATCCCGGGGATGTTCACCACCGGCACGACGCCGCCCATCACGGTCGGGAACTGGACGAGGCCGTCCTTGGCCAGTTGCTCGGGCTTCAGGGGCGCGTCGGTGGCGCCGAAATCGACCGTCTTGGCCTGGATCTGCTTGATGCCGCCGCCGGAGCCGATCGACTGGTAGTTGAGGCCCGAGCCGGTCTCCTTGCGATAGGCCTCGGCCCACTTCGAGTAGACCGGGAACGGGAAGGTGGCGCCGGCGCCGGTGATATCGGCGGCGAGCGCCGCGGACGCCAGCTGAACCGTCGCGAGGCCGACGGCGAGCGCGTAAGCGAAGGGTCTCAAAGGAATCTCCGTTGCCGTCGGGCTAGAGCCTGCGCTGCCCCGCCGGCGGGCCCGTGCCCGCGGCAGAGCCCTGCGGCCGATCTTCCGAAGAGACCCAGCGCCGGCCGCCCGATGGCCGGGCGGTTACGACAAGTAGATGACACCGGGATGACACGGGGGACGACGCGGGGGACGGCACGGGGACGACACCGCGCGTCGGCCGGGCGCGGCACGGTTCCGGCCTCTCGCGCGTTCCTCTCCGCCAGGAGCGGCAGCCGGCAGCAGAAGGACGGGCGGATCGTGGGCGGCGACGAGGTGGATGCGGCGACGGAATCCGATCCGGCCTGGCTGGCCCTGCACGCCGAGCGGGAGGCCGTGGAGCGGGCGCTCGCGCTGGCGCAGGCCCGGCAGAAATTCAGCCCCGACCCGGACGCGGCCTCCGCGGCGCGCGTCGAGGAGGCGGAGCTGCTGGTGAGTCTCGACCGCGTGCTGACGCTGATTCGTGCGGCCGAGTACCGTCGACGGCCGGGGGCGCGCCGCTGGTGACGGTGCCGCCCCGGGTCAGCCCGCCCGGCGCAGCTCCCGCTCCTTCTGGCGCAGGCGCAGGAGCAGCTCGACATGGGTGTCGGTGATCGGCTGCGTGTCGACGCTGCCCTCGTAGACCGTGCGGAGCGTGAGGCCGAGCTGGCGGGTGTCGACCGCCCGTTTCAGGGGCTGTCCCGCGGGCAGAGACCCATCGGAGTCGACGACTGACGGCTTCATGGCTCCTCCCGCCCTTCGACCGCCCAACCCTGCCGCGGTACCGGGATGGCAGCATTCTCACGATGAATAGTTAACGAATTATTACCTTCAACCAACGGTTAAGGTTGACGCCGGTTCACGCGTCGGCGCCCTGGAGGAGTCGCGCGGCCGCCGCCCGGGCCTCGTCGGTGACGGTGGCGCCCGCCAGCATCCGGGCGATCTCCTCGCGGCGCTCGGCGACCGGCAGGCTCGCCACCCGCGTGGCGACGCGGCCGGCCCCTTTCACGGGGGCCTTGGCGATCAGGAAATGCGTCTCCGCCCGCGCGGCGACCTGGGGCGCGTGGGTCACCGCGACCACCTGCACGGTCGCCGCCAGCCGGGCGAGCCGCATCCCGATGGCGTCCGCCACCGCGCCGCCCACGCCGGTATCGATCTCGTCGAAGATGAGCGTCGGGGCCGAGCCTTTGTCGGCCAGCACGACCTTCAGGGCCAGCATGAAGCGCGACAGCTCGCCGCCCGAGGCGACCTTCATCATCGGGCCGGGCTTGGTCCCGGGATTGGTCTGCGCCCAGAACTCGACCCGGTCGGTGCCGGCCGGGTCGCGGGACTCCGGGTCCGTGGCGATCTCGGTGATGAAGCGGGCGCGCTCCAGCTTGAGCGGCGGCAGCTCGGCCTTCACGGCCGCGTCGAGTTGCTTGGCCGCCCGGCGCCGCCCGGCGCTGAGCTTCTCGGCCGCCTCGGCGTAGGCGGCCTCCGCCGTCGCGAGCGCCTGCTCCAGCCCGGCCAGGGCCGCCTCGCCGGCATCGATCGCCGCCACGTCGCCGGCGTAGCGCTCCGCCAGGGCGGCGAGGTCGTCGGCCGCGACGTCGTACTTGCGGGACGCGGCGCGGAGGGCGAAGAGCCGCTCCTCGACGCGCTCCAGGTCGCGGGGATCGAACTCCGTCTCGGCCACCGCCGCTTCGAGGACCGCGCGGGCTTCTTCGAGGGCGACCATCGCGGCGTCGAGGGCGTTCACGCACGGGTCCACCAGGGCCGGCAGCTGCGCCGCGCGCCGCTCCAGCTTGCGCAGGGCGGCCGAGAGGTGCGGCACGCCGGAATGGGGGCCGCCGACGGCCTCGAGCGCCTCGTTGAGCTCGCGCGCGACCTTCTCGGATTGCTGCATGATGGTGCGGCGCTCGGCGAGCTGGGCCTCCTCACCGGCGAGCGGGGCCAGCGCGGCGAGCTCCTCCACGGCGTGGCGCAGGAAGTCCGATTCCTTGCGGGCCGCCTCCACGCGGGCGCGGTGCTCGGCGAGTTCGGTGCGGGCATGCCGCACGGTCCGCGACGCGGCGGCGACCTTCGCGAGCTGGGTCTGGAGGCCGCCGAAGGCATCGAGGATCGCCCGGTGCGAGGCGGGGTCGGCCAGCGCCCGGTCGTCGTGCTGACCGTGGATCTCCACGAGGGCCGCGCCGATCGCCCGCAGGACCTGCACGCCCACCGGCTGGTCATTGACGAAGGCGCGGGTCCGGCCGTCCGCCATCTGGGTCCGGCGCAGGATCAGGTCGCCCTCGGTGTCGATCTCGGCCTCGGCCGCGATCCGGCGCGCCGGATGGTCGAGGGGCAGATCGAACACCGCCGTCACCGCGCCCTGCGCCTCGCCGTGGCGGACGAGGCGGCCGTCGCCGCGGCCGCCGAGCGCCAGGGCGAAGGCGTCGAGCAGGATCGATTTGCCCGCGCCCGTCTCCCCGGTCAGGACGCTGAGTCCCGATCGGAAATTCAGTTCGAGCCTGTCGATCAGGACGATGTCGCGGATCGCGAGCTGCGCCAGCATGCGGCGACGGGGATTCCTCAGGATGGGACCGCAGACATAAGGCCGCCGCGGCGCGGATTCACCCCAAAAATGCGTCGCACCGCTCGGTTGGTGCAACGCGACGGGCGCCGCAATGGGAAAGGCCCGGAGCGGCGGCTCCGGGCCTCGACGTTTCGTGGGCGGCCCCCGCGCGGGCGCGGCGGCTTACTGGGCCGAGGCGGTCTTGCCGGTGACGGTCCGGAAGATCTTCGAGAGGAACGAGCTCTTCTCCTCGCGGGGCTCGAGGCCGCCCTGCGCCAGCAGCGCGTGGGCGTCCTTGTACCAGGGGCTCTCCGGGAAGTTGTGGCCGAGCACCGCGGCGGCGTTCTGCGCCTCCTGGGTGATCCCGAGCGCCCAGTAGGCCTCGGTCAGGCGCTCGAGCGCCTCCTCGGCGTGCCGGGTGGTCTGATACTTGGCGACCACGTCGCGGAAGCGGTTGATCGCGGCCGGGAAATTGCGCTTCTCGAGGTAGAAGCGGCCGATCTCCATCTCCTTGCCGGCGAGCTGATCGCGGGTGATCTGGATCTTCGCCTTCGCGTCCGCGGCGTATTCGGAGGTCGGGTACTTCTGCACCAGCTCCTGCAGCGCGACGAGGGCCTTCTCGGAGCGCTCCTGATCGCGGGTGACGTCCGGGATCTGCTTATAGTTCGACATCGCCATCAGGTACTGCGCGTAGGCCGCATCCTTGCTGGCCGGATGGCGCTGCAGGTAGCGCTTCGAGGCGCTGATCGCGTCGTCGTACTTCTGGCCCTCGTAATTGGCATAGGCCGTCATCAGCAGCGCCTTCCGGGACCAATCGGAGTACTGGTACTGCTTGTCCAGGCTGTCGAACTTCTTGACCGCGCCCTCGTAGTCGCTGTCCTCGAGCTTGGCGAGGCCGTCGCTGTACAGCTTGTCGGCCGGAACGTCCGGCACGACCTCGGGCTTGTACTTCTCGGCGAAGATGCTCGTCGGGTCGAAGTCGCAGCCGCCGAGGCCCAGGCCGAGGACGGCCACGAGGGGCGCCGCGAAGGCCGCTGCCCGGCGATGACGAATGGTGACAGGCATCTGGCGCTCTTTCCCGGAACCGGCGCCGTTGCGCGCCGTCATGCCATCGCGTGGGTGGATCCGGCCCGCCCCGGGCCGTGCCCGCCGTTCACGGACCGTTAAACCGTGCCGTTCGATTCGGGCACGAAAGCGGCAAGGCTGCGGCAGTCAGGATCGGTTGCGGGCTGTGGCCCGCCGGTCACAGGGGCTACAGGTCGCCCGCGAAGGCGGCGAGGCCCAGGCCGGCGCCGAGTTCGGACAGCACGGTCTCGCGGCGCGAGCCCTGCGCCTCGACGATGGCGTAGTTCGCCCGGTCGGCGAACAGGGCCGACAGGACCCCGACATTCATCCGGTGGCCGCCGCAATAGGAGCGGTAGGCTCCCTGGATCGGCAGGCCCGCCAGGGCGAGGTCGCCGATGGCGTCGAGGATCTTGTGGCGGACGAACTCGTCCTGGAAGCGCAGGCCCTCGGGATTCACCACCGCGGTCTCGCCGACCGCCACGGTGTTCTCCAGCGAGGCGCCGAGGGCGAAGCCCGCCTTCCAGTAGCGCTCCACGTCCCGCATCATCCCGAAGGTGCGGGCGCCGGCGATCTCGCGTCGGTAGGTCGCGGGCGACAGGTCCATCGCCTTGCGGGAGCGGCCGATCACCGGGCTCTCGAAGTCGATCTCGACGTCGAGGCGGAAGCCGCGGTCGATCGGGCGCAGTTCCGCGAAGGATGTCCCGGTCTCGATGCGGACGTGGCGGAGGATCTTGAGCCAGCGCCGCGGCGTGTCGCAGGTGGCGATGCCGGTCTGGTCGATCGCCTGGACGAAGGGGAGCGCGGACCCGTCGAGGATCGGCATCTCGGGGCCGTCGATCTCGACCAGAGCGTTGTCGACGCCCAGCCCGTACAGGGCGGACATCAGGTGCTCGACGGTGGCGACCGCGCCGGTCTCGACGTCACCCAGGACGGTGCAGAGCTCGGTGGCGGAGACGAGGGCGTGATGCGCCTTGATCAGGCGGTCGTTGCCGTGGGTGGTGCCGGTGCGGAGGAAGGCGATGCCGTGATTGGCCGGAGCGGGTCGGATGGTGATCTCGGCGGGGTTGCCGGAGTGAACTCCGATCCCCGAGAGAGTCGCCGGCCCTTTGAGGGTCGTCTGCTTATGCGTTCGCATTCCTTAGCCCCCGGGCGCGATCAGTTCCCGCCACCCCGACTGGGGGTGGGGAGAAACTGACTGATCCGTCCGCTGCTTGATGCCCTAGCCCACGCGATCAGGTTGTGTCCTGCTGCGTGTCGTCTCGATCACATGGTTTCTATAGCTGCGCCGCACAGGGCAGCCAAATCACGGATTCTTACGGTCTGTTACAGACACGCTTAGCGGTTCGTCACCACAAAGCGCTGCTCCACCAAAGGCTTAAAGGTTGGTTAATGCGTGACTAACCCGCGGCCGTTCTGTGGCGCGGATGCACCACGCGCCGCGGCTCGAGAGCCGCGGCGCACAGCCTCGTCGAGCCCTATTCCCCACCGCAACAACCATGAGTTGCTTTGCTGCAGTGCGAAGGGGCCGGCGGTTTCCCGCCAGCCCCGGGCCGTGCCGGAGACCCGGACCGGTCAGTTCGCCTGACGGCGGAGGAAGGCCGGGATCTCGAGCTGATCGTCGTCCATCATCCGCGGCTGGGGCGCGGCCCGGCCCTGCCCGTCGAGGTTGCCCTGGGCCGGGCGGTACTGCGGGACCGCGGGGGCGGCCGGAGCGCGCGGGGCCGGCGGCACGTGGGGCTGCGCCATGTGGGGCTGGGCCATGTGCGACTGGGCCATGTGGGGCTGCGGGGCGGCGGGCGAGGCCGGCCGGGCCGCCGGGGCGCCGTCCATGTCTTCGCGGCGGCCGCCGAAGCCCACCGTCGCGAGCCGGCGCAGCAGCGAGGTCCGCTTGGATTCCGGGGCGGCCTCCTCGGCAGCGCGGTTCGCCATGATCTGCGTCTGGGCGATCGGCGGCAGCTCGTGGATCTGCGGCATGCGCGGGGCGCGGGCGAGCGGCGTGCCCGTCGGGGCGGCCGGACGCGGCGGCACGAACGGACCGGCCTCGACGGCGGGCGCCGCCTCGACGCGCTGCGGCGCGGGGGCCGGGACGAACGGTGCCGCGGCGCGCGCCTGGACCGGAGCGAGCACGACGTCGTCGCGGGTCACCGGCGCGGCGGCCTCGATGCGGCTCTCGATCCGCGACTCGGGGCGCATCTCGGGGCGCATCTCGGGGGAAGCGAGCGGCGCGGGGGCCGGGGCGGGCATCGGCGCCGGGGCGACCGACTCGGTGCGGATGCTCGGCACCGGCGAGGCGGCGCGCGAGCGGGCCTCGGCGCGCAGGCGCTCGGCGACCTCGGCGATGCGCTGCTCGGTCTCGGCGATGGCCGGGTTGTTGGGCGAGTTCGCCGAGATCAGCGCCGGCTCGATGCCGGTGGCGACCACCGACACGCGGATGATGCCGTCGAGGCTCTCGTCGAAGGTGGCGCCCAGGATGATGTTGGCGTCCTGGTCGACCTCCTCGCGGATGCGGGTGGCGGCCTCGTCGAGCTCGTAGAGGGTCAGGTCGGAGCCGCCGGTGATCGAGATCAGCAGGCCGCGGGCGCCCTTCATCGAGACGTCGTCGAGGAGCGGGTTGGCGATGGCGGCCTCGGCGGCGCGGTTGGCGCGCTTCTCGCCGGACGCCTCGCCGGTGCCCATCATGGCCTTGCCCATGCCGCGCATGATCGCCCGGACGTCGGCGAAGTCGAGGTTGATGAGGCCCTCCTTCACCATCAGGTCGGTGATGCAGGCGACGCCCGAGTAGAGCACCTGGTCGGCCATCGCGAAGGCGTCCGCGAAGGTGGTCTTCTCGTTGGCGACCCGGAACAGGTTCTGGTTCGGGATCACGATCAGGGTGTCGACCGCGGCCTGCAGCTCCTGGATGCCGGACTCGGCGGTCCGCATGCGGCGCATGCCCTCGAACTGGAACGGCTTGGTCACGACGCCGACCGTCAGGATGCCCATGTCGCGGGCCGCCCGGGCGATGACCGGCGCGGCGCCGGTGCCGGTGCCGCCGCCCATGCCGGCGGTGATGAAGCACATGTGGGCGCCGGAGAGCTGGTCGCGGATCTCGTCGATCACCTCGTCGGCGGCGGCCGAGCCGACCTCCGGGTGCGAGCCGGCGCCGAGGCCCTGGGTGACGCCCAGGCCCATCTGGATCACCCGCTCGGCCTTCGAGGAGGTGAGCGCCTGCGCGTCGGTGTTGGCCACGACGAACTCGCAGCCGAGGAGGCCCGACTCGATCATGTTGTTGACGGCGTTGCCGCCGGCGCCGCCGACGCCGAAGACGGTGATGCGGGGCTTCAGTTCCCGGATGTCCGGCGCCTGGAGGGTGATGGCCATGGTGTCGAGCCTCTCGCTAACTGTGCTGTCCGTGCGACGCCGCGGCGCCGGATTCTTTTCAATCCGCCCGTAGGGCGGGGGCGAAACCTAGAAGCTGTCCCGGAGCCAGCGGCCGACCCGGTTCAGGTAGTTGTCGGTCCCGGTCGCCGCGAAGGCGCCGTGCCCCCGCGGCTCGAAATGCTCGGCATGGGCGACCTGCGGGTAGACGAGCAGGCCGACCGCCGCCGAGAAGGCCGGACCCTTGGCGGCTTCCGGCAGGCCCCGGATGCCGAGGGGCCGTCCGATCCGCACCTGACCCTGGAGGACGCGGCGGGCGACCTCCGGCAGACCGACGAGCTGGCTCGCGCCGCCGGTGAGGACGACGCGCCGCCCGGCCTGGGCGGCGAAGCCCGCGTCGCGCAGGCGGTCCCGCACCAGCTCGACCACCTCCTCGACGCGCGGCTTGATGATCCGCACGAGCTGCGAGCGCGGGATGTGGGCCGGCGCCTCGCCCTCGTCCTCGCCGACGCCGTGCACGGCGATCATGTCGCGGTCGTCGGAGGGGGTGGAGAGGGCCGAGCCGTAGAGGGTCTTCAGCCGCTCGGCCGCCGCCATGCGGGTGGAGAGGCCGCGGGCGATGTCCATGGTGACGTGGTGGCCGCCGACCGCCAGGGCGTCCACGTGGACGAGGTGGCCGCCGGAGAACACGCCGACGCTGGTGGTGCCGCCGCCCATGTCGACGACGCAGACGCCCATCTCGGCCTCGTCGTCGACCAGCGCCGAGAGGCCGGCCGCGTAGGGCGTGGCGATCACCGCCTCGACGCCGAGGTGGCAGTGCTCCACCGCGAGCATGACGTTGCGGGCGGCCGCGAGCTCGCTGGTGACGACGTGCAGGTCGACGCTCAGCGCCTCGCCGATCATGCCCGACGGGTCGATGACGGCGCCCTGCCCGTCGAGGGCGTAGCCGGTGGGCAGCGCGTGCAGCACGGCCCGGCCGGGGCTGACGCCGTGGGCGCTGGCGGTCTCGAGCACCCGCTCGACGTCGCTGCCCGTGACGGTGCCCGAGCGGACGTTCACCCGCGCCTGGAAATGCTGCGAGGCGAGCCGGCCGCCCGACATGTTGACGATGACCGACTGGACCTCGACCTTGGCCATCCGCTCGGCGGCGTGGACCGCCTGACGGATCGCGCTCTCGGCCGCGGCGAGATCGACGATGGCGCCGCCCTTCAGGCCCAGGGAGCGCTGGTGGCCGATGCCGATGATGCGCGCGAGGTGCGTGCGGCCGCGGAGCGTCGTGAGCGCTTCGGCTGGCTGCAACTCGGCGATGAGGCAGACCACCTTGCTCGTGCCGATGTCGAGCACGGAGAGGGTTGTCGAGCGCCGGGCGGAGAGCGGCTTCAAGCGCGGCGTGAGGCCGTGTTGGCTGTGCATTGACGCTACCGGGCGCGGGATGCGGGACGGGCGGAGATCGACAGGAAGGGCATCAGCTCGCCGCGCCCTTCTTCTTCGCCTTCTGGGCTTCCGCGCGGGCGGCGGCGGCCTCCTCGGTCAGGCGCACCACCAGGCGGTCCGGCATGCGCAGGTCCACCGCGATGACGTCCTTCTCAAGCAGGTGGGCCTCGCGCTCGAACCGGACGAGGCGGGCGAGCGCCGCGGCCGGATCGACCTCGGGCAGGCGCACGTCGATGCCGTCGAACTTGAGGGTCCAGCGCCGGCCGGACACGTAGGTGCCGGCCTTGATCCGCTCGGCGAGCGGCCCGGCGGCGGCGATGAGGGCGAGGTATTCCGGAAGCTTGGTGTTGGCGTCCTCGCCGACCACCAGGGGCAGGCTGGCGTAGCGGTCGTCGCGCATGGCGTCGATGACGGTGCCGTCGGCGGCGATCACGCTGATCTCGCCGTTCTTCTGCCAGAGGGCCGCGGGCTCGCGCTCCACCTGGGTGATGGCGATCTCGTTGGGGTAGATCTTCCGGACCGAGGCCTGCGCGATCAGCGGCACGCGGAGCAGCCGCTCGCGCACGTCGTTGACGTCGAGGAAGGGAACCGAGGAGCGCCAGTCGATCCCGGCGGCCGCCAGGACCTCGCGCTCGTACATGCGGGAGATGCCCGAGATGGTGACGCGCTCGACGCCGAAGCCGGCGACGCGCGCGGCGATGTCGAGGGGGCGGCCCTGCTCGGCCACGAACGCGTCGTAGCGGCCGCTGGCCACGAAACCCGCGAGCGCCACGGCGGCGGCGGAGACGGAGACCGCCACGATGCCGGCGCCGCGGGGCAGGCGCTCGCTCAGGCGCTGACTCGGGCGGGCCCGACGAACCGAGAGCGACCGGGACGTGCCGCGGCCGGTGAGCCGGCCCAGGATCGCGCCGGCGAGGCGCGCGGGACCGCTCCGGCCGGCGGCGTCGCCGCTCAGCGATTCAGGGAAGCGTCCTCCACCATCCATCGGACGAGCTCACCGAAACTCAGGCCCGCATGGGCCGCCATCTCCGGCACAAGGCTCGTCTGGGTCATGCCGGGTTGCGTGTTGACCTCCAGCACCACGAGCAGACCGGTTCCACCCGGTGTGTCGTCGTAGCGAAGGTCGGCACGGCTGACGCCCCGACAGCCCAGTGCTTGATGCGCCGTTAACGACAGTTCTTGGACACGCTGGTAAACATTTGGTTTAAGTTCGGCCGGGAGCACGTGCACCGAGCCGCCCGGAGCGTACTTGGCGTCGTAATCGTACCAATCCCCCGTGGCGGCCTTCACCTCGATCACCCCGAGGGCCTTGTCGCCCATGACGCCGCAGGTGAGTTCGCGGCCAGCGATGTAAGGTTCTGCAAGGACTTGCTCGCCGAACGTCCACTCCTCGGAGGCGAGGATCTGGGGCGGGTGCGAGCGGCCGTCGCGCACAATGATCACACCCACCGATGAGCCTTCCGCGATCGGTTTCACGACGTAGGGTGGCGGCAGGGGGTGTGTCCTGGCGGCCTCACGACGGTTAACGATCCGGCCCTCGGGCACGTCGACGCCGGCGGCGCGCATGACGGTCTTGGCCCGCTCCTTGTTCATGGCGAGCGCCGACGCGAGGACGCCGGAATGGGTGTAGGGGATCTTGAGGATCTCCAGCAGGCCCTGGATGGTGCCGTCCTCGCCGTCCGGCCCGTGGAGCGCGTTGAAGGCCACGTCCGGCCGGAGCGCCGTCAGCACCGCGGCGATGTCGGGGCCGACATCGACCCGGGTGACCCGGTAGCCCTCCCCTTCGAGCGCGTCGGCGCAGGCCTTGCCGGAACTGAGGGAGACCTCGCGCTCGGCGGAGGTGCCGCCCAGCAGGACGGCGACGTGCTTGGACATCAGGGCACCTCGAATAGGTCGGCTTCAATCAGGATCTCAGCGCACCGGCGCGTCCGGAACACCGCTCTCACGTCGTGCCGGCGGGCCGGCCGATGCGCCGGATCTCCCAGCGCAATTCGACCCCGCTGGTCTCCCGGACGCGGCGGCGGACCTCCTCGCCGAGCCCCTCGATGTCGGCCGCGGTCGCGGTGCCGGTATTGATCAGGAAGTTGCAGTGCATCTCGCTGACCTCGGCGCCGCCCCGCCTCAATCCGCGGCAGCCGGCGGCGTCGACGAGCTGCCACGCCTTGCCCCCGTCCGGGTTGGCGAAGGTCGAGCCGCCGGTCCGCTCGCGGATCGGCTGCGCGGCCTCGCGGGCGGCGGTGACCCGCTCCATCTCGGCCTCGATGGCGACCCGGTCGCCGGCCCGCCCGCGGAAGACGGCGCGCGTGAAGACCACGTCCTCCGGGGCGTCCGAGTGCCGGTAGGAGAAGCCCATGTCGGCGTGGCTGAAGGTGCGCAGCGCGCCCCCGCGGTCGATGCCGCGGGCCTCGACCAGCACGTCGGTGGTCTCGCCGCCGTGCGCGCCCGCGTTCATGCGCAGCGCCCCGCCGATCGAGCCCGGGATGCCGCGGTAGAAGGCGAGCCCGTCGATGCCGGCCTCTGCGGCCGCCTTGGCGAGGCGCATGTCCGGGACCGCGGTGCCGACGGTCAGCGCGTCGCCGTCGACCGCGATGCTGCCGAAGGCCTTGCCGCCGAGGCGCACGACCACGCCCGGCACCCCGCCGTCCCGCACGATCAGGTTCGAGCCGAGCCCGATCACCGTGACCGGCACGTCCGGATCGAGAGCGGCGAGGAGGCGGGCGAGATCCTCCTCGTCGGCCGGGGTGAACAGCACCTCGGCCGGTCCGCCGACCCGGAACCAGGTGAGGTCGGCGAGCGGCTGGTCGGCGAGCAGGCGCCCGCGGAGGTCTGGCGCGGCGGCCCGGATGCGATCGTGCAGAGAGGCGGTCATCTGTGTGTCTCCCCTCGCCCCGCCCGCGGGGAGAGGGATGCGGCGATCCTGGTGTCGTCGCATCGGGGTGGCAGCGGACGCTGCGAGGCCGGGGTCCGGAGAGTCACCGCCGGGTTCATCCTCGGAGCGCAGCCCAGTGTGGGCGGTCGAGGGTGCCGCCGCCCCGAGAGGCCTCCCGGGGCGGGCGCGCGCACCGCGCCTACCGTCCCCGCGCGGCGAGTTCGTCCGGCAGGGCGTAGGCCCACTGGGTGATCGTGCCGGCGCCGAGGCAGACCACGTAGTCGCCGGGCTTGGCGAGCTCCGCGATGATCCCCGCGAGTTCCTCCGGCCGCTCGAGGGCCCGGGCGTCGCGGTGGCCGCGCGAGCGCAGGCCGGCCACGAGGCTGTCGCGGTCGAAGCCTTCGATCGGCTGCTCGCCGGCCGCGTAGACCGGCGCGACGATGACCGTGTCGGCATCGTTGAAGCAGGTGCAGAAATCGTCGAACAGCGACTGCAGCCGGGTGTAGCGGTGCGGCTGCACGACCGCGACGACGCCGTGCTCGGTCGAGGCGCGAGCGGCCTTGAGCACCGCCTTGATCTCCACCGGATGGTGTCCGTAATCGTCGAAGATCGTCGCGCCGTTCCACTCGCCGGTGCGCGTGAAGCGCCGCTTCACGCCGCCGAAGCCCGCGAGCGCCTGGCGGATCGCGTCCGGTTTCACGCCGAGCTCGTGCGCGACGGCGAGCGCCGCGGTGGCGTTGAGGGCGTTGTGCTTGCCGGGCATCGGGAGGACGAGATCCTCCATCTCCATCCGGTAGCCGGGCCGACGGTCGCGGATCATCACCCGGAAGCGGCTCTGGCCGCCACGCAGGTCCACGTCGATCAGGCGCACGTCGGCCTGCGGGTTCTCGCCGTAGGTGATGATCCGCCGGTCCTCGATATGGCCGACGAGGTCCTGGACCACCGGGTGGTCGATGCACATCACCGCGAAGCCGTAGAACGGGATGTTGTCGATGAAGCGCCGGAACGCGTCCTTGATCGCGTCGAACGAGCCGAAATGGTCGAGGTGCTCGGGATCGATGTTGGTGACGATCGCCACGTCCGCCGGCAGCTTCAGGAAGGTGCCGTCGGACTCGTCGGCCTCCACCACCATCCACTCGCCCGCCCCCATGCGGGCGTTGGTGCCGTAGGCGTTGATGATGCCGCCGTTGATCACGGTCGGGTCGAGGTTGCCGGCGTCGAGCAGGGTGGCGACGAGCGACGTGGTCGTGGTCTTGCCGTGCGTTCCGGCGATCGCCACGCAGGACTTGAAGCGCATCAGCTCGGCCAGCATCTCGGCCCGTCGCACCACGGGCAGGCGTCGCTCGCGGGCGGCCTGCAACTCGGGGTTGTCGCGCCGGATCGCGGTCGAGACGACGACGAGGGCGGCCTCCTCGACGTTCTTGGCGTCGTGGCCCACGAAGGTGCGCATGCCCTTCTCGGCTAGACGGCGGACATTGGCGTTGTCGGACGCGTCCGAGCCCTGCACCGTGTAGCCGAGGTTGTGCATCACCTCGGCGATGCCGGACATGCCGATGCCGCCGATGCCGATGAAGTGGATGGGGCCGAGCTTGTCGGGCAGCTTCATGGGTCGAACCGTCTGGTGGCGGGACCGCCGGTGCGGAATCCCTCAAGAAATCAGGTGCGGGCGGCCGTCTCGACGACGACCTCGGCCAGCCGCTCGGCGGCGTCGTGGATGCCCGCGCTTCTGGCCGCATCGGCCGCCGCGGTCAATTTTGCCGGCGTCTCGAAGCAGGCGGTCAGCTCCGCGGCGAGGCGTTCGGGCGTGAAATCCGGCTGCTTCACGGCCAGCGCCGCGCCGATCGCGTCGAGGGTCGCGGCGTTGGCGGCCTGGTCCTGGTCGAGGGAGCCTGGCAGCGGCACGAGGATCGCCGGGCGGCCGATCGCCGCGAGTTCCGAGACCGTCGACGCGCCCGAGCGCGCGACCACGAGGTGGCTGGCGGCCATCCGCGCCGGCAGGTCCTTGAAGAACGGCGCCGCCTCGATCCCGGCGAGCCCCATGGCGAGGTAGCGGTTCTGCACCGCCGTCAGGTCCTCGGGGCGGACCTGCTGGACGAGGTGCAGCCGGGCGCGCAGCGCGTCGGGCAGGCGGGCGATCGCCTCCGGCACGACCTCGCCCATGACCCGGGCGCCCTGGCTGCCGCCGAAGACCAGCAGGCGCAGGACGGCATCCGGGCCGAAGGCCGGATAGGGGATCTTGGCCGCCTCGATCACCGCCGGGCGGAGCGGGTTGCCAGTGTGGATCCGCGGGGCTCTCGCCTTGTCGGGCACGCCGCGCACGACCTTGAAGCCGGTGGCGATGGTGCGGGCGCCCCGCGCCAGGAAGGCGTTGGCCCGGCCCATCACGGCGTTCTGCTCGTGCAGGATCGTCGGCACCCGCAGGATCTGGCCGGCCAGCACCGGCGGCACGGTCGGGTAACCGCCGAAGCCCACGATGGCGGCCGGGTTGATCCGGCGGATCTCCTTCGCGGCGACGCCGAAGCCGCGGCCGAGGGTCAGCACGGCGCCGGCGCGCTTCAGGGGCGAGCGCCCGGACGGCGTCGCCGAGGCGATGGTCACCACCTCGGAGGCCGGGAACTCGGACGCGATGGAATCGACCCGGGCGTCGGTGGCGAGCGCCACCCGGATGCCGCGGGCCCGCAGCGCGTGGGCGAGGCTCTCGGCCGGGAACAGGTGGCCGCCGGTGCCGCCCGCGCAGAGCAGGATCGTGGGCGTGAAGACGGTCACCGCATCACCCCGGCGACGGTGGCGGGCGCGGTGCCGGGGGGCTTCTGGCTGAGCATGACGGTGCGGGGCCGCTTGCGGGTCAGGGCGACGAGGAAGCCGGTGCCGAGCGCCAGCGAGATCAGCGAGGAGCCGCCGTAGGAGACGAACGGCAGCGTCATGCCCTTGGCGGGCATCAGCTGGGTGTTCACCGCCATGTTGATGCAGGCCTGGAGGCCGAACAGCGTGGTCAGGCCGGTGATCGCCAGCCGCGAGAAGGTGTCGTCGGTGCGCCGCGCGAGCTTGAGGCCGCGCAGGACGATGAAGGCGAACAGCGCCACGAGGCAGAGGCAGACGATCACGCCGAACTCCTCGCCGGTGACCGAGAAGATGAAGTCGGTATGCGCGTCCGGCAGGTGGCGCTTGGCCACGCCCTCCCCCGGCCCGGTGCCGAACCAGCCGCCCGAGCGGAACGATTCGCGCGACCAGAAGTCCTGGAAGCCGCCGCCGGAATCCCGGTCGAGGAACTTGTTGAAGCGCTCGCGGACGTGGTGGAAGAACAGGTAGGCAGCGAACACACCTCCGAGGCCCAGCACGCCGAGGACGGCCACCCAGATCAGGTGGAGGCCGGCCACGAAGAACAGAGCGCACCACACCATCGTAATCAGCATGGTCTGGCCGAAATCGGGCTGGAGCAGCAGCGGCACGATGGTGATCGGCAGGAGCAACAGCGCCAGGATGCCGCCCGGCATGTCGCGGCGCTGGGCGCCCTCCGAGAAGGCCCAGGCGGCGACGACCACGAAGGCCGGCTTCACGAACTCCGAGGGCTGCAGGCCGAAGGAGCCGAACTGGATCCAGCGATGCGCGCCCTTGATCTCGGGCCCGAACTTGCCGGCGAGCAGGCACAGGATGACGCCCAGGATCCAGGTGACGAGCGCGAGCCGCCGGATGCCGCGCAGCGACAGGAACGAGACCGCGCAGATCAGCAGGATGGTCGGCGCGAGGTACATCGCCTGCCGGTTGAGGAAGTAGAAGGTCGGCAGGCCGATCCGCTCGGCCACGGGCGGCCCGCCGCCCATCAGGAAGACGAGGCCCGCGACCATCAGCGCGAATAGCGCCGCGAGCAGGCCGCGGTCCACCGTCCACCACCAGTCCGTCAGGGGGGTGCGTTCCGCGCGTGACATCATGCCGGGCAACGACTCCAGGCCGCGCGGATGCCGATCCGCGCGGGTCGGCCGGGATCCTCGGCAGGAATGGTAAACGGAGCCTTATGATCGACGGGTCGGGGCACGTCGGGGCACGTTGGGGCACGTCGGGACGCGCCGGCAACGCCGTCGGCGGGCGCTGGGATGCTGTATTAGGACTGCGTAATACTAGTAAAAAGACACTCTATGTTAATCTTCCCATTGCAACTTTCGGATGTATCGACCCGGCGGGTCGCGGCGCGCCGCGCCCGATCCACCCAGCGGAAGCCGACGCGCCATGTTCTCTGCCCTGAACGTCCGTGAAGCGCACGCCAAGCTCGCGGCCCTCGACCGGGTTCAGGGCGTGATCGAGTTCGACCTGGCGGGGCGGATCCTGTCGGCGAACCGCAATTTCCTGGACGTGGTCGGGTACACGCTGCCGGAGATCGTCGGCCAGCACCACAGCATGTTCATGGAGCCGGCCCAGCGGGACGCGCCGGACTACCGGGCCTTCTGGGAGCGCCTGCGCTCCGGCACCTTCGAGTCGGGCCAATTCCAGCGGGTCGGCCGGGGCGGCCGGTCGATCTGGATCCAGGCCTCCTACAACCCGATGCTCGACGTCCGCGGGCGTCCCTACAAGGTGGTGAAGTTCGCCACCGACATCACGCAGCAGCGCACCGAGGAGGCCGACCGCGCCGGGCAGATCGCCGCGATCGACAAGGTGCAGGCGGTCATCGCCTTCGACCTCGACGGCACGGTGATCGCGGTGAACGACAATTTCCTCGCCGCGATGGGCTACAGCCGCGCCGAGGTGATCGGGCAGCATCACAGTCTGTTCGTGGAGCCCGCCTACCGGGAGAGCGAGGCCTACCGGGCCTTCTGGGCGGCCCTGCGGAACGGCACCTATCAGGCGGCCCAGTTCCGGCGGATCGGCAAGGACGGGCGCGAGGTCTGGATCCAGGCCTCCTACAACCCGATCCTCGACGCCGCCGGCCGGCCCTACAAGGTGGTGAAATTCGCCACCGACATCAGCGACCAGGTCCGGCTGTTCGCCAATTTGCGGACCCTGATCGATCAGAACTTCGGCGAGATCGAGCAGGCGGTGACGCACTCGACCACGGCGGCCTCGCTGGCCTCGGCGGCGGCGGACTCGACCTCCGGGAACGTCCAGACCGTCGCGGCCGCCGCCGAGGAGCTGGCGGCCTCGGTGGCGGAAATGTCTCAGAGCATCGTGCGCTCCCAGAGCGCCACCGACACCGCCTATGCCTGCGTTCAGGACGCGGACGGCCACACCAAGCGGCTGGCCGAGACCGCCACCGCCATGACCGGCATCGTCGGCCTGATCCAGGACATCGCCGGCCAGATCAACCTGCTGGCGCTGAACGCCACGATCGAGGCCGCCCGCGCGGGCGCGGCGGGCCGCGGCTTCGCGGTCGTCGCCTCCGAGGTGAAGGCGCTGGCCGACCAGGCGGCGCGCGCCACCGGTCAGATCAACGGCGAGATCGCCAGCGTGCAGCGCGTCTCGCAGGAGGTCGTGCAGGCTCTCAGCTCGATCGGGTCCTCGGTCTCGGTGATGCGCGAGACCGTGGTGGCCACCGCGGCCGCCATCGAGGAGCAGAGCGCCGTGACCCGGGATCTGGCCGAGAGCATGCAGAGCGCCGCGGGGGCCGTCACGGCGATCACCGGCAATATCGGGGCGATCGTCCAGTCGGTGGCCAACGTCTCGCAGGCGGTCGACACCACCCGCGACGCCGCCAAGGTTCTAGCGCGCTGAGGTGGCGCTGCCTCAGGGCAGCGCCTGCACCAGCTCGCGGAAGCGGTTGCCGCGGATCTCGAAGTTCCGGAACTGGTCGTAGGACGCGCAGGCCGGTGACAGGAGCACCACCGGCTCCGGTGCGCCCGAGGCGGCGGCGTTCTCGGCGGCCTTCGGGACGGCGTTCTCGAGGGTCTCGCAGCGCGTGTAGGGCACGGCGCCCTCCAGGGTCGCCGCGAAGGCGTCCGACGCTGCGCCGATCAGGTAGGCGTGCGCGACCCGCTCGAAATACGGCACCAGCGGGAAGATCCCGCCCTCCTTGGCCTTGCCGCCGAGGATCCAGTGGATGTCCCGGAAGGCGGTGAGGGCCTTCTCGGTGGAATCCGCGTTCGTCGCCTTGGAGTCGTTGACGAACAGCACGTGGCCGCGCCGCCCGACTTCCTCCATCCGGTGCGGCAGGCCCGGGAACGAGGTCAGGCCGGCCTGGATCTGCTCCGGCGACAGGCCGAGGGCCCGCGCGACGGCCACCGCTACCGCCGCGTTCTGCCAGTTGTGAGCTCCCCGGAGCGATCCGATCCCGTTGACGTCGGCGGGCGCCGTGCCGTCCGGCTCCCGGACGATCCCGTCGCGCACCGTGAGCGCGTCGGTGCACAGGACGTCGCCGTGGGGCACGTGGACGCGCACGAGGTCGGCGCCGCGCCGATCGGCGATGGCGCGGCTCGGGGCGTCGTCGACGCCGACCACCGCGAGGCCCGCGCCCTGGATCAGGCGCTCCTTGATGGCCGCGTACTGCTCCATCGTGCCGTGCCGGTCGAGATGGTCCGGCGTGATGTTCATCAGCACGCCGACGCTCGGGTCGAGGCTCGGCGTCAGGTCGATCTGGAACGACGACATCTCGATCACGTGGACGCGGTCGGCGGCCGGCGGCTCCAGCGACAGGATCGCCGTGCCGATGTTGCCGCCCATCTGCACGTCGCGGCCCCCCTGCGCGAGCACGTGGGCGATCAGCGCCGTGGTGGTCGACTTGCCGTTGGTCCCGGTGATCGCCACGAACGGCGCCCCCGGCGCCCGCGCCCGCCGCTCCCGGCAGAACAGCTCGATGTCGCCGATGATCTCGACGCCGGCATCCCGGGCGAGCCGGACGCTCCAGTGCGGCTCGGGATGGGTCAGCGGCACGCCCGGGCTCAGCACGAAGGCGGCGAACGCGGACCAGTCGGCCGCGCGCAGGTCCCGCGTCTCGATGCCGGCCTCCCGCGCGCGGGCGAGGCTGTCGGCATTGTCGTCCCAGGCCTGCACGCCCGCGCCACCGGCCTTCAGCGCCAGCGCCGTGGCGAGCCCCGAGCCGCCGAGGCCGAACAGGGCGACGGTCTTGTCCTGGAAGACGGTGACGGGTGTCATGCGGAACTCTGGATGCGGCGGCCGGACCCGGCCGATCCGAACCGGCACTCGTCCCGGGCGCCCCGTGTCGGCGACCCCGAAGGAGGCTCCCGGGATCGCGGCCGGCCGGGAGCCTCCTTCGAGGCTCCGCTCCGCGGCCGCGCCTCAGGATGAGGGCGAGGATCGGATCGACCTCTCAGGCCGCCCCTCTAGCACGATTTCTCAGCGCAGCTTCAGCGTCGCCAGACCGGCCATCGCCAGGATCACCGCGATGATCCAGAAGCGGATCACGACCTGCGGCTCCTTCCAGCCCTTCTGCTCGAAATGGTGGTGGATCGGCGCCATGCGGAAGACGCGCTTGCCCGTCAGCTTGAACGACGCGACCTGGATGATCACCGACATCATCTCCAGCACGAACAGGCCGCCGACGATCGCCAGGACGATCTCGTGCTTCGTCGCCACCGCGATGGAGCCCAGTAGGCCGCCCAGCGCCAGGGAACCGGTATCGCCCATGAAGATCTGGGCCGGCGGCGCGTTGAACCACAGGAAGCCGAGCCCGGCCCCGATCACCGCGCCGCAGACGACGGCGAGCTCGCCCGTGTCGCGGACGTAGTTCACCTGCAGGTAGCTGGCGGTGAACGAGTTGCCGACGAGGTAGGCGATGAAGCCGAATGTGCCGCAGGCGATCATCACCGGCACGATCGCGAGGCCGTCGAGGCCGTCGGTCATGTTCACGGAATTGCCCGCCCCGACGATCACGAAGGCGCCGAAGAGCGGGTAGAACCAGCCGAGGTTCAGGAGCGCGTCCTTGAACACCGGGAAGGCGAGCTGGTTCTGGAGCGCGGCGGGCGAGTAGACCGCGATGGTCACGCAGGCCGCCATGGCAATCAACGCCTCGAGGGCGAGGCGGAACTTGCCCGAGAACCCCTTGTGCGACTGCTTCGTGACCTTGAGGTAATCGTCGTAGAAGCCGATCGCGCCGAAGCCGAGGGTGACGGTCAGCGTCACCCAGACGTAGTGGTTGCGCGGGTTGGCCCAGAGCAGGATCGCCACGACGGCGCCGGCCAGGATCATGAGGCCGCCCATGGTCGGCGTGCCGCGCTTGGTCAGCAGGTGGGTCTGCGGCCCGTCCTCGCGGATCGGCTGGCCCTTGCCCTGGCGGATCCGCAGCAGCGAGATGATCCAGGGCCCGAACCAGAACACGAACAGGCCCGCCGTGAACAGCGCGCCGCCGGTGCGGAAGGTGATGTAGCGGAACACGTTGAGCGGCGTGAAGCTGCTGCTCAGGTCCGAGAGAAGGTACAGCATCCGGGCGCTCGGCCCCCTTGTTCAGGCTCAGGTTTCGGGGGACGGCGCCGCACGCGCAGGCGTGCCGGTCACGGGACGGCCTGGGTCCGCCGGGTCGGATCGACCGCGTAGCGGGCTTTCAGCGCCTCGACAATCCGGCCCATGCGGCTGCCGTTCGATCCCTTCACCATGACGGCGTCGCCGGACCGCAGGGTCCGGGCGAGCGGCTCGAGCAGGTCGGCGGCGGTGTCGGCCACCGCGCCGCGGCGGCTCACCGGCAGGGCCTCGAACAGGTGGCGCATCAGCGGGCCGGCCGTGAAGACGAGGTCGATCCGGGCCGCCTCGATCGCCTCCGCCAGGCCGCGATGCAGGTCGGGCGCGGCGGCGCCGAGCTCCAGCATGTCGCCCAGCACGGCGATCCGGCGACCGCGGGGCCCGGTCTCGATCCCCGCCAGGGTCGCCAGCGCCGCGCGGACGGCGACGGGATTGGCGTTGTAGCTCTCGTCCACGAGGTAGGCGGTGCCGCCGCCGATCTCGAGGGCGGTGCGCTCGCCGCGCCCCGCCGGCGGCGTCAGCCGGCCGAGCGACAGGGCCGCGCGGGCGAGGTCGGCCCCGAGGCTGTGGACCACCGCCATGACGCCCAGCGAGTTCAGCGCCGCGTGCCGGCCGGCGGTGCCGAGCTTGTAGGTGACGGGCTGGCCCATCACCACCGCGTCGATCACCGACAGGTCGGGCCGCAGCACGATCCTCAGGGCGCGGACGTCGGCATCCGCGTGCTCGCCGAAGGTCACCACCCGGCCCGCCCGGGAGGCCTGGGCGTGGGCGGCCAGGCGGTCGAAATGCGGGGCGTCGCGGTTCAGGATGGCGACGCCGCCGGGCTGGAGCCCGGAGAAGATCTCGCCCTTCGCGTCCGCGATCGCGGCCAGCGAGGCGAAATGCTCGATATGGGCGGGCGCGATCGTGGTGATCAGCGCGATGTCCGGCCGGACCTGGGCGGTCAGCGGCACGATCTCGGCGCCGTGATTCATGCCGATCTCGAACACGCCGTAGCGCGCGGAGCGCGGCATCCGCGTCAGGGTCAGGGGCACGCCCCAGTGGTTGTTGTAGGAGGCCGCCGAGGCGTGGGTCTCGCCCTGCTCGGACAGGACGTGGCGCAGGGCCTCCTTGGTCCCGGTCTTGCCGACCGAGCCGGTGACCGCCACGACCTGCGCGCGCGTCCGGGCCCGGGCGGCGGCGCCGAGGCGCACCATCGCGGTCAGGACCGGGTCGGCGCCCCCCTCGGGCACCGCCAGGACGGGGCCGTGGGCCGCGAGCGCCTCGGCGCGCGCGGCGCCCACAACGGCGGCGCCGGCCCCGCGCCCCAGGGCGTCGGGGACGAAGTCGTGGCCGTCGCGGGTGTCGCCGCGGATCGCGAAGAACAGGTCGCCGGGCTGGAGCGTGCGGGTGTCGATCGAGGCGCCGCCGATCGCGCGCCCGGCGCCGGTCAACCGGCCGCCGGTCGCGGATTCCAGCTCCTCCCGCGTCCAGAGTGCGGTCATCGTCGGTCCCCCGTCGTCCTCAGGCCGCCGCGTCGATCGCGGCGCGCAGGACCGCGTGGTCCGAGAACGGCAGCGTGCGATCCCCCACGATCTGGCCGGTTTCATGACCCTTGCCGGCCACGACCAGCACGTCGCCCGGTCCGAGCCGGCCGACGGCGCTGTGAATCGCCTCCGACCGGTCGCCGATCTCCTCGGCGCCCGGCGCCGCGTCCAGGATCGCCCGGCGGATGGCGGCCGCGTCCTCGGTGCGCGGGTTGTCGTCCGTGACGATCACGACGTCCGCGAGCCGCTGCGCGATGGCGCCCATCAGCGGCCGCTTGCCCCGGTCGCGGTCGCCGCCACAGCCGAACACCGCGATCAGCCGGCCCGACGCGAAGGGGCGGAGCGCGGCGAGCACGCTCTCCAGGGCCTCGGGCTTGTGCGCGTAGTCGACGAGGCAGAGGCCGCCCCGCGCCTCGCCGATCCGCTCCATGCGGCCGGGGACGCCGGTGAGATGGTCGAGGGCCGCGAGGACGCCATCGGGATCGGCCGCCCCCGCCGGGGTGGCCAGCGCGAGGCCGGCCGCCACCAGGGCGTTCTCGACCTGGAACTCGCCGACGAGGGGCAGGCGCAGCTCGCGGGCCCGGCCCGCGAACAGGATCCGGGCGGCCTGCGCGAACCCCTCCGTGCGGACCGCCTCGACCCGCAGGTCCCGGCCGCCCCGCCCGACCGTGCGGACCGGCCGGCCGGCGGCCCCGGCGGCGGCGATCACCCGCTCGGCGTAGGCGCCGTCGGCGTTGACGATGGCCGGGCGGCCCGGCGGCAGCAGGTCGGTGAACAGCCGCAGCTTGGCCGCGAGGTACTCCTCGATGCTCGCGTGATAGTCGAGATGGTCGCGGCCGAGATTGGTGAAGCCCGCGGCGTCGAGGCGCACGCCGTCGAGCCGGCGCTGCTCGATCCCGTGGGAGGAGGCCTCCATGGCGAGGTCGGTGACGCCGTCCGCGGCGAGTTGCGCCAGCGTCCGGTGCAGCGTCACGGGGTCCGGGGTCGTGAGGGAGCCGTACTGCGCGCCGCGATTGGTGACGATGCCGACGGTGCCGAGGCTCGCGGAATCGCGGCCGAGGCGCGCCAGGATCTGGCGGACGAAGTCGGCCACCGAGCTCTTCCCGGCGGTGCCGGTGACCGCCACCACGGTCTCGGGCTGCGGGCCCGCGAGGCGGGCCGCCGCGAGGGCGAGCGACCGGCGCGCGTCGGCGACC
>NZ_JBKFBI010000250.1:0-3917 GCF_053346095.1 Methylobacterium sp. A52T
AGCCTCGCCCGGGCGGTGGCGCGCGGCCAGCGGGCGACGTGACGGCGGCCGGCACGGCCGCCGCGCGGCCCGTCGAGGGTCACGCCGCCCTGCGCGCCTCCGTCTCCCGCGCCCGGCTGGTGCGGCCGTCGACGCTCACCGGCGCGACGCCCCGGATCGTCACGCGGCGGACCACGCGGGGCGCCTCGCCGTAATCGTCCACCGCCCGGTGGACCGTGGCGCGGTTGTCCCAGATCGCCACGTCGCCCGTCCGCCACGACCAGCGCACGGTGTTCTCGGGCCGGGTCGCGTGGTCGTGGAAGATCGCCAGCAGGTGCTGCGAATCCGCGGTGGTCAGGTCCAGGATCCGCTGGATGAAGTGGCCGACGATCAGCGAGCGCTCCCCGGTCTCCGGGTGGACGTGGACCAGCGGGTGCTCGGTCTCGAACACGGTCCTGGTGAACACCTCGTCGTAGCGCCGCCGCCCGGCCTCCGACACGTTCACCCGGCCGCCGACATAGTCGTAGACGTTGGAGTGCAGCGCCCAGAGCTTGTCGGCGAGGTCGCGCAGGGGCTCGGGCAGGTCCGCGTAGGCCGCCGCCGTGTTGGCCCAGAGCGTGTCGCCGCCGTGGGGCGGCAGCGTCACGGCCCGCAGGATCGAGAGCGCCGGGTAGGCCGGCACGAAGGTCACGTCGGTGTGCCAGGAACTCGCCCGCTCGCCCCGGCTGCCGTCGATGTCGAGGATTCCCGCCGTGCCGGCGAGGGAGGGCACGGTCGGATGCGGGACGAGGTCGCCGAGGCGCCGGCCGAAGGCCTCCTGCCCGGCCTCGTCGAGGTCCTGGTCGCGGAAGAACACCACCTTGTGGGTGTTCAGCGCCTGCCGGATCGCCGCGACCGTCCCGTCGTCCAGGTCTCCCGAGAGGGCGACGCCGCGGATCTCCGCGCCGATGCGGCCGGCGACGCGGCGGATGTCGAGGTCGGGGGCGGATGCGTGCAGCGGCAGAGGATTGGCGCTCATCGGAAGGTTTCCCTGGCAAAACGGCGGCGCGGCGTGCGGATCGCGCGGTGAACCGAGATGTGCGGACCGAGAGGACTTCGGAGAAAATCCGCTTCGGTGTGGCGATCTTCGATCAACTGCCGTCCCGTGTCGATGAACGGCGCTTTCGATTTTCCGGTGCCTCTCGGAAGACTTTTTTCAGCTGCTCCGATCCGGCAGCGATACCGTCCCCCGACGCCGCGCGGGATCTGCGGCCCGGCCTCCGTCCGCGCGAGCGGAGCGACGCGATCCGGGAGCGCCACGCTCACCGGTGTCGCGCTGCCCGGGTTCGCTTCGCCGCGCTCGCGAGGGCGGTGAGGAGCCGGAAGACCGACGCGGCACCCGCGCGACCCGAACCGGAGAGGCCCGCCATGGCCGACGATTTCCACGAGGTGCTGTTCCCCCTCGACGTCTCGCTGCGCGCCGGCGGCGGCCCGCAGCGGCTCACCGAGATCGTGACCCTGGCCTCGGGCCGGGAGCACCGGAACGGCCGCTGGGCCGATTCCCGCCGCCGCTACGAGGCCGGGTTCGGGATGCGCGGCCTCGACGCGCTGCACGCCGTGCTGGCCTTCTTCGAGGAGCGGCGCGGGCGGCTCTACGGCTTCCGGTTCCGCGACCGGGTCGACGGCCGCTCCGGGCCGCCCGGCCGGCCGACCGGTCCCCTCGACCAGCCGCTGGGCACCGGCGACGGCGCCACCGCGTCCTTCCCGCTGGTCAAGACCTACGGGTCCGGCTTCGCGCCCTACCGGCGCCGGATCGCCAAGCCGGTGGCGGGCAGCGTCCGCGTCGCGGTGGCGGGCCGGGAGGTCGAGCCCGGCGCCTTCGCGTGCGACCCGACGACCGGCCTCGTCACCTTCGCGGCGGGCCACCTTCCGCCGCCCGGCGCCGCCGTGACGGCGGGCTTCGCCTTCGACGTGCCGGTCCGGTTCGACACCGACGCGCTGACCATCGACCTCGCCGCCTTCACGGCCGGGGAGATCCCGAAGGTGCCGCTCGTCGAGATCGTGCCCTGAGGAGGCGTGACGCCATGCGCGACATCCCGGAGGCCTTCGCGGCCCATCTCGCCGGCGGGGTGACCACCCTGTGCCGCTGCTGGTCCCTGCGGCGGCGGGACGGTCTCGCCCTCGGCTTCACCGACCACGACCGCGACCTGACCGTCGCGGGCCTCGTCCACGCCGCCCGCACCGGGCTGGAGGCGGCCGAGGCCAGTGCCGAGCTCGGCTTCGCGGTCTCGGGCGGCGACGTGGCGGGGGCGCTCAGCGGCCTCGGGCTGACCGAGGCGGACATCGCCGGCGGCCTCTACGACGGCGCCGCGGTGGAGACCTGGCTGGTCGACTGGAGCAGCCCCGAGACCCGGCTCCTCCTCGACGTCGCCACGATCGGCGAGGTGCGCCGGGACGGCGACGCCTTCGTGGCGGAGCTGCGCGGCCTCGCGCACCGGCTCGGCGCCGAGCGGGGCCGCACCTACCGGGCGACCTGCGGCGCCGATCTCGGCGATGCCCGATGCCGGGTGGACCGCGCCGCGTGGACGACGGCCGGCCGGGTGACCGGCGTCCCGGAGCCGGCCACGCTCGCGGCGGCGCTCGCCGGGTCCTTCGCGGACGGCCTGTTCACCGGCGGGCGCCTGACCTGGACGACGGGCGCCAATGCCGGGCTCGCGGCGGACGTGCGCCTGCAGCTCGGGCCCCTGATCGAGCTCTGGACGGTGCCGCCCCGGCCGGTCGCCGCCGGCGACGGGTTCAGCCTGACGGCCGGGTGCGACAAGCGCCTCGCCACCTGCCGCGACCGCTTCGCCAACGCGGTCAACTTCCAGGGCTTCCCGCACATGCCCGGCAACGACGCGGTCATGCGGGCGGTCCCCGGCTCGGAGCCCATCCTCGACGGCGGGAGCCTGTTCCGATGAGCGCGATGCGGCGCGAGAGCGGCCGAGATATCGGTGTCGCGGCGCTCGGCGAGGCGCGGCTCTGGCTGGGCACGCCCTACCGCCACCAGGCGTCGCTGCGCGGCGTGGGCTGCGACTGCCTGGGCCTGCTGCGCGGGGTCTGGCGCGGGCTCTACGGCGCCGAGCCGGAGGTGCCGCCGCCCTATTCCGGCACCTGGGCGGAATCGGCCGCGCCCGGGACCGACCCGCTCACCGAGGCGGCCGCCCGCCACCTCGTGCCGGTGCCCGGACCCCTGGCGGACCTGGCGCCGCGGCCGGGCGACGTCCTGCTCTTCGCCTTCCGCCGCCACCTGCCGGCCCGGCACTGCGCCATTGCCACCGGCGCCGGCGCGATGATCCACGCCCACGACGGGGCCGCCGTCACCGAGGTGGCGCTCACCGGATGGTGGCGGCGGCACGCGACGGGGGCGTTCCGCTTTCCGGAGCGCTGCGGCGCCTACGAGGAACGCGTCGATACGGTGAGCTTGACGCCGAGCACGTCCATGACCTTGCGGACCGTCTCGTAGCGGAGCTTCGAGCCCGGCGTCAGCGCCTTGTAGAGGCTCTCCCGACCGACACCCGCTTCCCGGGCGATCTGCGCCATGCCGCGTGCCTTCGCGACATCGCCCAGGGCCGCGATGAACAGCTCGGGGTCGGGGTCGTCGAGCGCCGCCGCCAGGTACTCGGCAATCGTCTCCTCACGGTCGAGGAATTCCGACGCGTCGAATGGTGTGAAACGCATCAGGTGATTCCGTCGAGAGAGGCGGCCATGGACTTGGCTCTCTGAATGTCCCGGGTCTGGCTGGACTTATCGCCGCCGCACAGGAGCAGGTACGTCACCTCGCCGCGTCGGACCTAGAGCCGTTCCCGATCGGGTTGGGACGCAGGCGATCGGCGAGCCCGTGCCGAACGAGGCGCGGGTCCCCTCTCCCGTGCGGGAGAGGGACAGGGTGAGGGATGAGAACAGTCCGGAAGAGTCGC
>NZ_JBKFBI010000251.1:0-3857 GCF_053346095.1 Methylobacterium sp. A52T
GGCCGGTGCGGCCGCCGGCGCGGCGTGGTGCCCCGGCGCGTGGCCGACGGACGCGGCGGCCGGGCGCCGGCCACGCGCGCGGGCGGAGCCGAACACGCGGACGCGCTCGATCAGCTCGACCCGGAACGTGTCCGAGGTGGTGACGCCGCGGCTGCTCTCCGGCTTGGCGATGTAGTCCACCGCGCCGAGAGCGAGGCATTTCAGCGAGATATCGGCGTTGCGCGTCGTCAGGGTCGACATCATCACGACCTGCACGCTCGGGCTCATGGCGAGCATGCGCGGCAGCGCGGTCGTGCCGTCGAGCTCCGGCATCTCGATGTCGAGCAGGACCACGTCCGGGTCGTGCTTGGCCATCAGCTCCAGGGCGATCCGGCCGTTGGAGGCCGTGCCGACGAGCTCGAATCCGGCCTCGCCGATCCAGCGGGCCACGAGGCCCCGCACCACGGCCGAGTCGTCGGCCACGAGCACACGGATCGCCGTGGCCGATGAGGTCGTGCTCTGGGTTGGCGGCGTGCGTAGCGGGGCGACCGCGGGACTCAGGGCCATGATGATTGCCTCGGGTGCAGGGTCGCGGGGCTCGGGCCGCGGGTCAGGGAGCGGACGATCAGGCCGCGTCGGCGACGAGACCGACCTGTTCGAGCTTGGCCGTCAGGATGTCGCGGTCGAAGGGCTTCATGATGTACTCGTCGGCGCCCGCCCGGAGGGCGCGGGCGATCGCCCCGACGTCGTTCTCGGTGGTGCAGAACAGGACCTTCGGCGCGCCCCCGCCCTCGCTCTGGCGCAGGGCCTGGAGGAACGCGTAGCCGTCCATGTTCGGCATGTTCCAGTCGAGCAGGATCGCGTCGGGCATGCTGGCCGCGCAGGCTTCGAGGGCGGCGCTGCCGTCCTCGGCCTCGCTGACATTCATGCCGAGATCCTCGATGATCCGCCGGGCGACCTTCCGGATCACCGCGGAATCGTCCACCACCAGGCAGGTGGTCTCGTGGGGCGCCTTCATCGACCTCTCCCTCAAGCCGCCTTGGCGCCGGCGGGCGTGAAGCCGAGGAGCGCGTCCACGTCGAGGATCACCAGGAGCCGGCCGTCGAGGCGGTGGACGCAGGTGGCGAGGTCGCGGAAGCGCGGATCCAGGTTGATCGGCACCGCCTCGCGGCTGTCGGCGCCGAGCTTGAGCACCTCGCCGACGCCGTCGACCACCAGCGCGAAGGTCTCGCCGGCCTGCTCCAGGCCGATCGCCATCTTCGGGCTGGCCTTGGTGCCGTCCGCCTCGGCCTCCGCGTCGGGCAGACCCAGGCGCCGGCGCAGGCTCATGGCCGTCACGACCCGGCCGCGCAGGTTCAGCAGGCCGACGATCTCGGCCGGCGCCAGGGGAACCGGCGTCACGCCCGACGGGACGAAGACGTCGTGGACCCGCTCGATCGCCAGGCCGAACAGCGTCTCGCCGACGAAGACCGTGACGAAGTCGTCTGTGGCGCCAGTCTCGGCGCCGCTGGTGGGGGCGCCGCTGGTGTTGGCGTTGGCAGCCTGCATCGGAACTCTCCGGATTCGTTCGTCGCGATCGTCGCGATCGGCTTGGGTCGATCAGCCTGGGTCGATCAGCCTGGGTCGATCGGCCTGGGTCGATCGCTCCGGGGCGGGCGGCGCGGCGGCTCAGGCGGCTTTCGACACCGTGGCGGCGCCGATCTCGGCCAGCGCCGAGATCAGGCCGCTGCGGTCGAACTTCGCCACGAGGTCGCTGATCGCCAGCGCCCGCGCCTTCTCCACCGCGTCGGCGCCGATCGCGCCGGTGAGGCCGATCACCGGGAGCCCGGCGAGGCGCGGCTCGGCCCGCCGCATGGCGGCGACGAGGTCGAAGCCGCTGCGGCCCGGCATCTCCAGGTCGGTGACCACCACCTCGATCTGCGGATCGGACTGGAGGGTCGACAGGGCCGTCTCGGCGCTCGACGCCGTGACCACTTGGTAGCCCGCGGCCTTCAGCACCGGGCTCAGCATGTCGCGGAAGAAGGCCGAGTCGTCGACCAGCAGGACCGTGGAGATCTGCTCGGGCCGCTTCAGGCCGCGCGCCCAGTCGTCGTAGGCCAGCGGCAGGAAGTGGGCGATGTTGATGATGTCGGTCGCCCGGCCCCGCAGCACCGCCGAGCCGATCAGGTCCGACCGGTCCGCCGCGATCTCGATGTCGAGGCGCTCCTCGACGATGTCGACGATCTCGTCGACCACGAGGCCCATGGCGCGCTCGCCGTCGGAGAACACCACCAGGGCCTGCGTTCCCTCCGACTTGATGGTGATCGCCGCGTCGGCCGGGACCAGGGGCATCAGGCGCCCGCGGTACTGGATCAGCGCGCGGCCGCCGAGCCACTCGACCTTGGCGCACTCGATCTCCTCGAGGCGGGTGACCAGCGACAGCGGCACCGCCTTGAAGCTGCCCTGGCCGCCCTTGAACACCAGGAGCGTGGTCTTGGTGTCGGCCATCTCGACCGCCTCGTCGGCGTCGGCGTCGATGTGGCCGCCGCTGCCCTGAACGCCCTGCGCCACCTGGCGGGCCACGCCGTTCGGGTCGACGATCAGCACCACGGCGCCGTCGCCGAGGATCGTGTTGCCGGCAAACATCGGGATGTGCCGCAGCTTCACCGACATCGGCTTCACGACGATCTCCTCCGTGTGGAAGACCTCGTCGACGAGGATGCCGAAGCGCTCGCGCCCGACCTGGGCGACCACCACGAAGCCGGCCTGGTCCGTCTCCGCGCCCGGGCTCGACTGCCCGAGCAGGCCGGTGAGCGAGACGATCGGCAGCAGCCGCTCGCGCAGGCGCAGCACCGGCGCACCGTTGATGTGCTCGACCCGCTGCGCCCCGGCATCGACCCGGACCAGCTCCAGCACCGCCACCTGCGGCAGGGCGAAGCGGTGCTCGCCGGCCCGGACGATCAGGGCGGCCACGATGGCCAGCGTCAGCGGAATCTTGATGGTGAAGGTCGTGCCGCGACCCGCCGTGGTGGCGATGTCGATCAGGCCGCCGATGGTCTCGATGTTGGTCTTGACCACGTCCATGCCGACGCCGCGGCCCGAGACCGAGGTCACCGCCGCCGCCGTCGAGAAGCCGGCGTGGAAGATGAACTTGGCGACCTGGGCGTCGGTCATCCGCTCGATATCGGCCTGGGAGGCGAGCCCGCGCTCCGCGGCCTTCTTGCGGATGGCCGCGAGGTTCAGGCCCTTGCCGTCGTCGGCGATCTCGATCGTGATCGTGCCGCCCTCGTGGTAGGCGGCGAGCCGGATCGTTCCGCGGGCGGGCTTGCCCGCCGCCACGCGCTCGGCGGTCGATTCGAGGCCGTGATCCGCCGAGTTGCGGACCATGTGGGTCAGCGGGTCCTTGATGACCTCCAGGACCTGCCGGTCGAGCTCGGTCTCGTTGCCGACCATCACGAGGTCGATCTGCTTGCCCAATTCGGCCGAGAGGTCGCGCACCACGCGCGGCAGCTTCTGCCACGCGTTGCCGATCGGCTGCATGCGCGTCTTCATGACGCCTTCCTGCAGCTCGGCCGTGACGTGCGACAGGCGCTGCAGCGGGACCTTGTAGCTCGAATCCTCGTGCCGGCGGGCGATCTCGAGGAGCTGGTTGCGGGTCAGCACCAGCTCGGAGACCATCGTCATCAGGTGCTCGAGCGTGTCGACGTTCACCCGGATGGTCTGGTTCTTGGCGGCGGCGGTCGCCTCGCCCTCGGCGCCCTCGACCTTCTCGGCGCGCGCCGGCTCGGCCTTCTCGGTCTTCTCGGCCTCGACCGGCTCGGGCTTCTTCTCGGCCTTGGGCGCCGCGCTGACGGCGGGCGCCGGGGCCGGGGCCGGGGCCGGCGCGGGGGGGGCGGCCG
>NZ_JBKFBI010000252.1:0-3844 GCF_053346095.1 Methylobacterium sp. A52T
GGGCGGGTGCAGGCCTCGACCGGCCAGGCCGTCGCGGCGATCGGGACGATCACGGCCCGGATCCGGGACATCGACGGCGTGGCGACCACGATCGCGGCGGCGGTGGAGCAGCAGGGCGCGGCGACCCGCGAGATCGTCCGCAACGTCGGTCAGGCGGCGCAGGGCGCGGCCGCGGTCACCGGCCACGTCGCCGGCGTCGCCGCGGCGTCGGGCGCCACCGAGGCGGCGGCGGGCGAGGTCCTGGGCGCGGCCGCCGCCCTGTCGGCCCAGGCCGAACACCTGACCGAAGAGGTCGGCCGCTTCCTCGACGGCGTCCGGGCCGCCTGAGCGCGCCCCCGAGCGCGCCCCCAAGCGCGTCCTGGGGCGCCGCCGGCCGCCTCCCTGGCCTGGACGGGTCCGAAACGATAGAAGGCCTCCCGACGGCCGGCGCGCACGGCGCCGGCTCCAGGGAGATACCATGCCTCGCCTGTCCCCCCTCTTCGGAGCCGCGTTGATCGCCATGACCACAGCCGCCAATGCCGAGACCGTGACCACCCCGTCGGGCCTCAAGTATCAGGACGAGGTCGTCGGCACCGGGCCCGAGCCGAAGGCCGGCCAGACGGTCACCGTCCAGTACACCGGCTGGCTCGACGAGGGCGGCAAGAAGGGCAAGAAGTTCGACTCGTCCCGCGACCGCAACCAGCCTTTCAGCTTCCCCCTCGGCGCCGGCCAGGTGATCAAGGGCTGGGACGAGGGCGTCGCCACCATGAAGACCGGCGGCAAGCGCACCCTGATCATCCCGCCGCAGCTCGGCTACGGCGCCCGCGGCGCCGGCGGCGTGATCCCGCCGAACGCCACGCTGATCTTCGACGTCGAGCTCCTCGGCGCGAAGTAAGCGGCACGGCTGCGCGACGGCGAGAGTTTCGAGACGATGCTGTTCGCGCAGCTGTCCGACGAGCTGTTCAAGCCGCTGGCCTCGCCGAGCCGCGGCTTCAACGCGGCCCTGCTCCTGCACCTGCACCGGCGCGTCCTCGGGGCCGAGCCGGTGCGCAAGGCCGAGCTCCTGGCCGAGATCGGCGACTTCGCCGCCGGCTGGAGCGACCCGGAGGTGAGCGGCGACGAGCCGATCTCGGCCGACCCGGCCGAGCGCCGCACGGCGCTCTACCGGCGCCTCCTCGACACCGGCTGGCTGATCGAGCGCCGCGAGCGCTACGTCCCGGTCGCGGAGTTCGACCCGGAGGCCCGCCTTCTCCTGGAGGAGCTGTCGCGCCTGGAGCGTGGCGAGACCCGCTCCTACGGGGGCGCCGTTCTGGAGGTGCTGGGCGGGCTCGAGAGCGCCCTGTCGGACCCGGCGAACCGGTCCGAGGCGCTGTCCAACGCCGCGCGGGGCGCGGCCGCCTTCCTGTCCCACGTGCGCGGGCTCGCGGCCGGCATGCGCAAGGTCGAGGAGCGCATCCTGCGCGAGCCCGACCGCGCCAAGACCTTCCGGCTGTTCTTCGAGGACTTCGTCGAGCGCCACCTGATCAGCGACTACCGGACGCTGCACACCCGCTTCAACCCGTTCCGCTTCCGCGCCAGCGTGGTGCGCGAGGCCGGCCGGGCGCTGCGCGACGCCCTCACGGTCCGGGCCCTGGCCGAGGGCCTGATCCGCGAGGGGCGGAGCGCCGATCTCGACACGGCGCAGCGGGCCGTCCGGGCGGATCTCGCCCAGATCCTCGCGGTGTTCGAGGGCCTCGACAACCACCTCGACGCCGTCGACGCCGTGGTGGCGCGCCTGGAGCGCCGGATCGCCTCCGCGCTGCACGTGATGGACCGCCCGGACCCGAGCGGCGTCGAGCGCGTCGCCGCGATGCTGCGCGCCGTCGGCGGGTCGGAGATCGCCCCCGAGGTGCCGGGCGACGTCTCGCTGCTGCGGCCGCCGATCGGGCACGCGCATCTCCAGGCGCCGCGCGCCCGCAAGTCGGCCATCGACATGGAGCCGCTGCCCGACATCGAGGACGACCCCGTGGTCGACGCCTTCGCGGCCGCCAAGGCGGAGTTCCGCCGCCGCACCACCGTGACGCCCGAGAGCATGAGCGCCTTCGTGGAGGCCCGGCTCGGCAAGGCGGTCCGGCTGCGCGGGTCGCAGATCGTCATCGCGGGCGTCGACGACTTCATCGTGTTCCAGCGCCTGCGCGAGATCGACGTGCTGTTCGACGCCAAGCTCGGCGCGCGCTACGCCCTGACCCGGCTGCCCGAGCGCGTGGTCAACGGCTGGCTGGACTGCCCGGATTTCCTGCTGGAGCGCCGTCCCCGTGCTTGAGGGCTTCCGCGCGATTATCGACGGCGACGAGCCGCCGCCGCCCGGCGCCCGGGCGCCGGGCGCCGGGGGGCTGTGCCGCGCCCCCCAGGTGGTGGTGGGGGGGGAGGGGGCCCCCGCGGCTCGATCGCGGGCCCCGCCGCCCCCCCCCCCCCCGCCGCGGGGCCCCCGGACGCCGAGGAGCTGTGCCGCGCCCTCCAGGTGCTGCTGAAGGGGCAGGTGATCTACGCCGAGACGCAGGGCATCGGCCGCTCCTACGAGCTCGCCCGGCACTACGCGCCGTTCTTCACCGACTATTTCGCCTGCCTCGGCTACGCGCTGACCGTCTCGCACCGCGACCAGATGGTCTCGCTGAGCCCGGCCGCCGACGCCCCGCGCCACGACATCGTCTCGGAGCGCCTGCGCAAGGACGAGACCCTGGTGCTGCTGGCGCTCCGGCTCCTCTACGAGGAGGGCCTGCGCGACCACCGGGCCGGAACGGACGGGATCGTCGACTGCACCACCGACGAGATCGTCGAGAAGATCCGCGCCGTGGCGCGCAACGAGCCCCCCGAGGAGGGCCGGCTCGCCGACATCCTGCGCCTCTACGCCAAGCGCGGCGGCCTGCGCCTCGGCGAGCGCGACCGGGTCGAGCGGGTCACACCGCTGTCGCTCCTGCCGGGGCTGACGGTGCTGGCCTCCGACGCCTGGATGGAGCGCCTGCGGGCGTGGTCCGAGGCCGGCGAGGCCTGATTCCGTCGTCCGGTCGACCAGCCCGGCGCCGTCTCTGCGAGCGGAGCGAAGCAATCCAGCCGGCGCCACGATTGTGGCGTCGCGCTGCCCTGGGTCAATTCGCTGCGCTCGCGATGACGGCGTGAGATACGTCAATTGCGACCTGCGGCCGAGACCGCGTGACCGCGCTCAGGCCGCCCGGACCGTCGCCAGGAAGTGCTCGACCTCGCTGCCGAGATGGGCCGCCTGGCGGGCCATCTCGGAGGCCGAGGCCAGGACCTGCGCGGCGGCCGCGCCGGTCTCCTCGGCGGCGCCGGCGACCCCGCTGACATTGACGGTCACCGACTCGGTCCCGGTCGCGGCCTCGGCGACGTTGCGGACGATCTCCTGGGTGGCCGCGCCCTGCTCCTCCACCGCCGCCGCGATGGAGTTGGCCATGCCGCTGATCTCGCGGATGCGGCCGGCGATGCCGTCGATGGCCTGGACGGCCTGGCCGGTCGAGCCCTGGATCTGCGCGATCTGGGCCGAGATCTCGGCCGTTGCCTTGGCGGTCTGGTCGGCCAGCGCCTTCACCTCGGTGGCGACGACCGCGAAGCCGCGGCCGGCGACGCCGGCCCGGGCCGCCTCGATCGTGGCGTTGAGAGCCAGCAGGTTGGTCTGGCTGGCGATCGCCGAGATCAGGTCGACCACCTCGCCGACCCGGCGCGCGCCGGTGCTCAGGGCCTGGACGAGGTCGGCCGTGGCGGCCGCCTCGCGGACGGCGGCCTGCGCCAGGTCCGCCGAGGAGCCGACCTGGCGGCCGATCTCGTTGACCGAGGAGCCGAGCTCCTCGGCCGCCGCCCCGACCGTGGTGGC
>NZ_JBKFBI010000253.1:0-3817 GCF_053346095.1 Methylobacterium sp. A52T
GGCGCGGCCGGCCGCCGCGATGCGCGCGGCCGCGGCCTCGACGGTCGGGGCCTGGTCGGCGGTCCAGCGGCCGTCGAGCGCCACGCGGCCGTCGGCCGACCGGTCCCGCAGCGCGGCGCCGGCCAAGGCGCCGGGAACAGTGCCCTCGCTCAGCAACACCCATACTCCTCGATCGAGGCACCACCCTGCCCGGCGGTTATGACGACATTACGGTTGACGATCCGTCTCCAACCTCACCCCCGGCGCGCGGCGGGAGGCTATGGCGAGGCCCAGGCCCGCGGCGGCGAGCGGCGCCATCAGCAGGAAGGCGAGGGGGCCGCCGGCCCGGTAGGCGACGCCGCTCCCCAGGGTCGCGACCACCGAGATCCCGGCATTGACCGCGCTGAGGGTGCCCTGCGCGCGGCCCCGCGCGCCGTCGGGGGCGTAGGCCGAGACCGCCGCCATGGCGCCGAGCTGGGTCGCCCCGAAGGTCAGGCCGTGGAGGCACTGGAGCGGCACCAGCGCCGCGAGATGGTCGCCGAGGAGGTACATGCCGATCGCCCGCAGGATCGCCGCGACGGCCCCGGCGCCGAGGAGCCGCACCGGGCCGCGCCAGGCGGCGGGCAGGGCGGGCAGGCCGGCGAACAGGGCGATCTCGGCCAGGACGCCGATCGCCCAGAGCGCGCCGACCCAGGTCGGCGGGATGCGCTGGCCGGTCCAGTAGATGCTGCCGAACCCGTAGATCGCCCCGTGGCTCGCCTGGATCGCGGCCGCCGCGCCGATGCACAGCCAGAGCCGCCGCGGCAGCCGCTTCCGGCCGTCGCCCGCCGCCGACGGCGGCAGGGCCGCCACCCCGCGGCTGCGCCACGCCACCAGCCCCGCGCCGAGGGCGAGGCCGGTCAGGAGCAGCGGCACGGCGAACCGGCCGCCGAGCGCCGTCAGCAGCAGCCCGCCCGCGAGGTTCGCCAGCAGGAACGCGATGGAGCCGGCCATCCGGATCCGCGCGTAGGTCAGGCGGGCGTCCAGGCGCACGGCCGCGAGCGTCAGGTAGTCGATGCAGGGCACGAGCGGCGCGCCGGCGACCGCGTTGAGCACGATCAGCCCGGCCAGCAGCGGCCACCCGATCCCGGCCGCGGCGGGCATCAGCGCGTAGGTCAGGCTCAGGGCGAGGCTGCCGAGCAGGATCAGCCGCCGGGGCCCGAGGCCGCGGTCGAGGAGGCTCATCAGCGGCGCCGTGGCGGCGATCCGCGTGGCGATCGGCAGAGCGAGGAGGAGACCGATCACCCGGGCATCGAGCCCCAGGGCGTCGAGCCACAGGGGCATGAACGGCATCGCGATGCCGATCTCGGTGAACACCACGGCGTAGAGCAGCGACAGGCGCGCCGGGCCGGACGGGCGGGGCAAGGCGGGTCTCGACGAGCGGGATCGGGGAGGCGGGGCGGGGAGGGCGTCCGTAAGCGCCCGTTAAAGGGCCTCTGTCAAATTCGCGGCGATCGGTGCGCACCGGGGCGGGCCGCCGCCGCGCCCGCATCGAGCGTCCAGAGAGGCCCATGTTCGGTTCCGTCAACCCGAGCGCGCACGCTTCGGCCGAGTACGAGGCGATCGAGGCGACGATCAGCGCCAGCGAGCGCGGCCGCTGGTTCCTCGCCGAGTACGCCCGGCGCAACCGGGGCGCCGAGACCGAGGTGCTGCTCGGGGCGATCGCGCGTCTGGAGCGAAGCGTCACCGCCGACCGCGGGCAGGAGGCCTTCGGGCACCTGCGGGGCAATCTCCTCGACATGGCCGACGCGATCAGCCGGACCAAGGGCGAGATCGCGGCGCTCAACACCCCGAACGGCGACGAGACCCGGCTGACGCAGGCGTCCCTCGCCCTCGATGCCATCGTGCGCGAGACCGAGCAGGCCACCTCCGACATCCTCAGCGCCGCCGAGTCGATCCAGGAGGCAGCCTGGACCCTGCGCGAGCACGGGGCCGACGCGCAGGCCTGCGACGCCCTCGACCGCCACGCGACCGCGATCTACACGGCCTGCTCGTTCCAGGACCTCACCGCGCAGCGCACCGCCCGGATCGTCTACACCCTGCGCTACCTGGAGGACCGGGTCTCCGCGATGATCGCCATCTGGGGCGAGGACGCGGTGCGGGTGCCGCCCCACCGGGGGGCGCGGCCGGCCGGCGAGCCGGCCGATCTGAACCAGAGCGACATCGACCGCTACATCGCCATGGACGTACCGGCCGTCACGGTGGCGGCCCTCGTGGCCCGCCCCGGCAGCCCGGCGCTGCACGAGGACCTGGTGTTCCTGCCGGTCCAGGCGGAGGCCCTGGCGCCGGAGGCCGAGCCGGAGACAGCGATCGCGGCCGAAGCGCCGGCCGCGCCGGAGCCGGTGGCGGAGGCCGAGCCGGACGCCGTGTCCGAGCCGACGGGATCGGCCGCGCTGGCATCCGCCCCGGAGCCGGACCTCGCCGCCGTGCCGGGGGACGCGTCGCGGGTCGCCTCGGAGGCCGCGCGAGCGGCCGAGGCGGAAGCCGAAGCGGAAACCGATCTGGAAGCGGACTGGGCGGTCGATCTCGAGGCCGCCCCGGAGCCGGAGGTCGCCTCCCTTCCGGTCGCCGATCCGTCCGCCGCGGACGCGCCGGAGCCCGCCACCGCGAGCGAGGAGGCGTTCGAGGCGGACGTCGAGGACGACGTCGCGCAGGACATCGCGCGGGACATGGTCGACCTCACCTGGGGCGAGACCGTCGCGGCGGCGCCCGAGCCGGCGATGCCGCCGGAGGAGCCGGCCCTGAGCTTCGCCGAGATCGACGCGCTGACGCCGGAGCAGCGGCTCGCGCTCTTCGCCTGACGGGTCCGGCCCGGCGCCGACGCTCCGGCGCGGTTCGACAGGCGCGCGCCGGCGCGGAGCCTGCTATCAGGGGCGTCCCCGGCACCCCCGAGCACGCGCATCCGTGGCCCTGCACCTGATCAAGCTCTGCGTCGGCCCCGCCACCATCGCCGACCTCGAGGCCCGGCAGGCCCGCTTCCGCGCGGAGGCGCTCCGGGACGGACGGCAAGCGGCGCCGTTCCACGTCACCCGCACCCTGCCCAAGCGTCACCGGGAGATCACCGGGCAGGGCTCGATCTACTGGGTGATCCGCGGGACGCTGTCCTGCCGGCAGGCGATCACCGCGATCGAGCCGCTCACCGGGGAGGACGGCATCCCGCGCTGCCGGCTGGTCTTCGATCCCCGGCTCGTCCCGGTGGCGCCCCGGCCCTACCGGCCGTTCCAGGGGTGGCGCTACCTGACGGCGCGCGACGCGCCGGCCGATCTCGGGGCCGAGGCCTCGGGGGACCTCGCCGAGATGCCCGAGGCCCTGCGGCGCGAGTTGGTCGGCCTCGGCCTGCTCTGAGGGCGGGGCGGGTCTCGTCGTCCCCGGTACGACCCGCCGGCGCCGCGAGCGGCTCCGGCGGGATCGGTCCTACGCCCCGTCGAAGCGCCCGCTGGCATGGGCCAGCATGGTGTAGACCTTGCCGGTCTCCGAGGTCAGGTAGGCGTCGGTGCGCTTGGCGTCGCTGTCGTTCTTGACCACGTCGCCGAGCAGGCGCTCGAACTCGCTGACGTAGCGGTCGACGCTGCGGCGGAACTCCGCGTCGGTCCTGTAGCGGCGCTGGATCTCCGCGAAGGTGGCCCGGCCCTGCGGCGTGTAGATCCGCGGGTCGAACAGGTTCGGCTCGCCCCGGCGGTACCGCTCCCACAGGTCGACCGCGGTCCGGTGCTCGATCATCTTGGCGATGTCGGTCGAGATCGTGTCGAGGGCGATCCGCCCGGTCTCGGCGGCCGCCACCGCGGGGCGGCGGGCCGCC
>NZ_JBKFBI010000254.1:0-3578 GCF_053346095.1 Methylobacterium sp. A52T
GCCCGAGGGGGGGGGGGCCGGGCCCGCCGGGGTGCCAAACGCCGCCTCCCCGCCGGCGGCGCGCCGGCTCGCCGCGGCCACCGGCGTCCTCCTCCTGCACCACGACGCCCTCGAGGCGATCGAGGCGTTCGACCTCGCGGAGACGTGATGCCCGTCAGGCGAGCGGGCCGGGGATGGCGATCTCCGCCTCGCTGAGCAGGCGCGCCTCGTGGCGGCGCACGAACAGCCACAGGGCCAGGCCACCGAACACCACCAGGGCGAGCAGGGTCAGGCCCACCGGACCGACGATGTGCTCGATCTGGCGCCCGCAATAGTACGAGCCGATGCCCATGCTGCCGGCCCAGACGACGCCGCCGAGGGCGTTGAAGGCCATGAAGCGGCGCGCGTCGAGCTTGTTCACGCCGGCCAGGACCGCCGCGTAGGCGCGCAGCATCGCGGTGAAGCGGCCGAAGAACACGATCTTCCCGCCGTGCTGGCGGAACAGGTACTGGCCGAGCTTGAGCCGGCCGTGATCGAGGGCGATGAGATGGCCGTAGCGGAGCAGCAGCGGCATGCCCCAGCGCCGCCCCGCCCAGTAGCCGACATTGTCGCCCAGGATCGCCGCCGTCGCCGCCGCGGCGATGACCAGGCCGATGTTCAGGTTCCCGGTGCTGCCGGCGTAGACGGCGGCCGAGATCAGCACGGTCTCGCCGGGGCACGGCACGCCGGCGCTCTCGAGGGTGATGATCACGAAGATCGCGATGTATCCGTAATTCGCGATCAGGTCGGCGATGGGCAGGTCGTTCAGGAAGGCCATGCGGTCCTCGGGCCGGTCTCCGGGCAGAGCCCGGCGACACAAGCGGACGGAACGTGGCCTTAAGAGGGCCGATCTGCGGCCGGCGGCGTCCTCAGAGGACCTTCAGCAGTGCCTCGGCGCCGGACGCCTCGGCCTTCGAAGGCGTCTCCTCGACGTTGAGGATCCGGACGACGCCGTCCTCGACCAGCATCGAGTAGCGCTTCGAGCGCATCCCGAGGCCGAAGCCGGTGCCGTCCATCTCCAGGCCGAGGGCCTTGGCGAAATCGGCGTTGCCGTCGGCGAGGAATTCCAGCCCCTCGGCGCCGCTCGCCTTCGACCACGCGTCGAGGACGAACACGTCGTTGACGCTCGTGACCGCGATGGCGTCGATACCGCGCCCGAGGATCTCCTCCCGATGGGTGACGAAGCCCGGCAGGTGGTTGCGGTGGCAGCTGGGGGTGAACGCGCCCGGCACGCCGATCAGGACCACGCGCCGGCCCTTGAACACGTCGTCGGTGGTGCGCGCGATCGGGCCCTCGGGGCCGATCACCCGGAAGGTGGCCTGGGGCAGGTGGTCGCCGACCTGGATCATCGCGGGTCCCTCGTTGTCGCGCGCTGGGATGGCACGCGTGAGCAGCGCGCCTGACCTAGCGTGGCAGGGGGTGCCTGTCGAGGATCGGGATCGGCCTGCGGCTCACGGTCCGAGAAGCTTGACGAAGGCCGCCCCGGCGCCGAACAGCGCGGCCCCGGCCGTCATGCCGGACAGCGCCACCTGCCAGGGCGCGAGACTCCGGTCCCGGCCGATCTTGGCGGCCTCGGCCGCGAGCTTGGTCTGCTCGACGGCCGTCTTCGAAGCCTCGGCCGTCATCTTGAACTGCTCGGCCGCCAGCTTGGTCTGCTCCGCGGCCAGTTTCGACTGCTCGGCGATCAGCTTGTGCTGCTCGGCGACGAACTTCCGCGTCTCCTCGTGGGCGCGCTCGATCCGGGCGCGCTGCTCCTCGATGTCGAACGCGGTCTGAGAGGCGGAGCCAGCCATGATGGTCACGGTCTCGAACGTGGCCGGAACGATCGCCTTCGCGTGCCGGCCGGGACATTCTGCGGCGCGCATGAGACCCGCACAAGCTTGGGGGAGGCTTGCTGCGTCCCTTTTGCCCGCTGGACAACGGAGGGGCGCGGCGTAGCATGGACGCATGGCGCACCCTCCGCACCGCAGGCCCGATCCCATGTCGGCAGCGTCGTCCCAGGCCGGAAAGGCGGCGCCGCTCCGCACGGAGCTGTCGGGCCCGCACTTCCTCGACGGGCAGTTCCTCGTGGCCATGCCCGGCATGGCCGACGAGCGCTTCGCGCGCTCGGTGATCTACATCTGCGCCCACTCCGCCGACGGGGCCATGGGCATCATCGTCAACAAGGCGGCGACCGACATCAGCATGCCGGACCTCCTGGTCCAGCTCGACGTGGCGCCCGAGGCGGACGCGATCCGCCTGCGCGAGCGGGTCGGCCACATGCCGGTCCTGATGGGCGGCCCGGTGGAGGGACGGCGCGGCTTCGTGCTCCACAGCGACGATTTCCACATCCAGCAATCGACGCTGATCATCGACGACGGCATCTGCCTGACCGCGACCGTGGAGATCCTCCGCGCCATCGCCAGCGGCGAGGGGCCGGCCAGCGCCGTGCTGGCGCTCGGCTACGCCGGCTGGCAGGCCGGGCAGCTCGAGAGCGAGATCATGGCCAACGGCTGGCTCAACTGCCCGGCCGACCCGGCCCTGATCTTCAACGCCGACCTCGACGCCAAGTACGACCTCGCCCTGCGGGCCAACGGCATCGACCCGGCGATGCTGTCGATGACCGCCGGCCGGGCCTGACCCGGCCGCGCTCGCCAGGGCGGCACGTCGTCTTTGCGAGCGGAGCGATCCAGGAACGCTACGCCGGCCAGCCTCGCGCTACCCTGGATCGCTTCACTCCGCTCGCAAAGACGGTTGCGCCGGGCCGTTACGGGGCGGTCCTACTCCGGAACGGCGTCGCCGCCGCCGACCGCGTCCGGGTTCATGCCCTCGACGGCCGGCTTCGGCCGCGGCCGCCGGGGCGCCACGGCGGCAGTGGGCGTCGCCGTGTTGGCGCCGAGCCGGGTCGCCAGGGCCAGGGCGCGGTTCTCCGTCACCCGCAGATGGCAGAACCCGTGCGTGCCCTCGCGCGCGTAGGTGCGGCAGAGCTGCTCCCGGTCCGAGGAGAACGCCGCCTGCTCGCTGACGATCGGCCGCACGTCCTCGCGTCGGGCCCGCTGAGTCATCAGCTTGTAATTGTCCCGGACGGCCTTGTCGGCCACGCCGCGGGCGGTGTCGAACTCGCCGGCCCGCGGGATCAGGGTGGCGGCGCCCGGCCCCCAGAGGCCGACCGGCGTGGTCGCGCAATCCGCCGCCGAGAAGGTGCAGACCGGGCCCGAACCCAGGCTCGAGACCAGCACGCCGCCGTCGGTCACGTCGAAGCGCAGCGGGCACTCGGCCCCGGCAGCCTCGAAGCGCGGCACGCCCTCGGGCTTGCCCTCGGCGGTGAGCGCCACCGGATTGCCGCCCGCGAGCGGGACGGTGCACGAATCCGCCGGCTGCGAGATCTTGGTCCCGGGCAGCTTGATCCGCGCCGTGACGGCCGTGCCGGAGCGCTCCAGCTTCAGGGACCCGGAGAGTCCGTTGAGCTGCAGCTCCTGGCCGATCACGCCGTCCTCGGAGGGCGTCTTCAGCACGACCGGGCGGGCCGGGGCGGGGGCGGGCCGGGGCGCCTCGGGAGCCGCCGCGGGCGGGCCCGGCTC
>NZ_JBKFBI010000255.1:0-3522 GCF_053346095.1 Methylobacterium sp. A52T
CGGGCCGCGCGCGCGCGGCCCGCAGGAGGTCCGGCACGAGCCCCGGCAGCGCCGCGGCGAGGAGCCCCGCCGCCCGCAGGACCTCCGCGGCCTCCCGGGGGGAGCGGCGGGCGAGGGCCAGGGCGAGCCGCAGGGGCACCTGCGCGCCGAAGCTCGCCGCCGTCAGGCCGAGGGCCGTCGCGGCGCCGTGGTGCTTGCCGGCGTAGAGGATCTGGCTGCGCAGGAAGTAGAACAGCCGCCGCGCCCGCACCTGCCGGGTCGTGCCCTGGCCGACATGGCGGGCGACCGCCCCGGCCACGTGCCGCACCGCGAAGCCCGCCGCCCGGGCGCGTTCGCAGAGGTCGGCATCCTCCCAGTAGACGAAGAAGCGCGGGTCGAACCCGCCGAGGCTCCGGAACAGGTCGCGGCGGATCATCAGGAAGGCGCCCATCACCTGGTCGACGGCGCGGTCCTCCGCGTGGTCCCACTCCAGCAGGAAGTGCGGCCGCACGAGGCCGAGGCGGTCCAGTGCCAGGGCGCGGCCGAGGAGGCCCAGCGCCGAAGGCGCCCGGGCGCAGGAGCGCGCGGTCCGCCCGTCCGGGTCGACGAGCCGCGCGCCCACGATCCCGGTCCGCGGGTCGGCCGCCAGGGCGGCCAGGGCCACGCCGAGCGCGTCGGGCGCGACCTGCGTGTCCGGGTTCAGGAACAGGATCGCGGGGGCGTCGCCGGCGGCGGCGCCCTGGTCGCAGGCCCGGCCGAAGCCGAGATTCGCGGTGTTCTGGATCAGCCGCAGCGGGCGGGGCAGGGCGGGCAGGGTCTCGGTGGAGCCGTCCGTCGAGGCGTTGTCCACCACGGTGACCTGCACGGCCGCGGCGTCCCGCGCGGCCGCGAGGCTCGCGAGGCAGGCGCGCAGCAGGCCGCCGCCGTTCCAGTTGACGATCACCACGTCGAGGGCAGGGCGGTCGGTCACGGCAGATCCCGGGGCAGATCTCGGGGCAGATCTCGGGGCAGGTCCCGGGGCGGACCGAGGCGCCCGAGGGCGCCGTCGCGGGCGGCCGCGAGGAGCCTGAGCAGCACGGCGGGCCGGAAGCCCGAATCCGCCCAGTACAGCCCGGCCTGGAGCGGCAGGTAGGCGGCCTGGGCGAGTTTCCAGCGCGGCGGCACGTGCGGCAGCCGCCACGCGTAGATCGCGTTGCGCAGGTAGGTCGCCATGCGGAACAGGGGCTGGCGCGGCATCGTGATCCCGAAGGCCCGGATCGTCCCGCCGCCGACGCGGTGCGGGATCGCGACGGCGGCGGCTTGGTAGCAGCCGTAGCCGAGGCTCCAGGCACGGAAGCACCATTCGAGCTCGACCCCGTCGATGAAGAAGTCGCCGCGGAACGGCCCCACCCGCGCGAAGGCGTCGAGGTCGACGAGCGAGCCCGAGGTCGCCAGGAACTGCACCGGGGCGAGGCCGTCGCGTGCCGGCGCGCCGGGACGGGGCGGGTAGGCCGGCGCCTTGTGGCCCGGTGCCGGCGCCGGGACCGGGCCCACCACCGCCGCCGGCTGGCGCCCCGGCGCCGCCCCCGCGCCCGCCCCCCCCCCCCCCGCCGGGATCCCGGCCTCCCGCAGCCGGTCCCGCGCCGCCAGCAGCGCGGCGGCGAGGTCCGCGGGCGGCTCGGCGTCCTGGTCGAGGAGGAGGAGGGTCCCGGACCCCGCGGCGCGGGCGGACGCGGCGATCCGGTTGAGCGCCTCGGCGATGCCGAGATTCGTGCCCGCCGACAGCAGGGTCACGCCGGCCCGGGCGAGCTGGTCGGCCATCCCGGCCGGGAGGCCGCCATTGTCGAAGGCGATCACCGCGGCGTCGCCGGCCGCCGCCAGGGCCCGGACGCGCGCCACTTGGTCCGGCCGCGGCCGGAACAGGGTGACCCCGAGGACGAGGCGGCCGAGCCGCGGGTCGGGCACCGGCCGCGTCCCGGCAAGGGGCCCGGCAGAGGCCCCGGTGACGGGCGCGAGACGGTCGCGATCCGTCACGCCCGCTCCACCGCGGCGGTCGCCGCCTCCAGGGCCGCCGTGATGGCGGCGGCCTGCTCGGCGCTGAGCGGACCGCGGGCGAGCCGCATCTGCAGGGCGAGCTTCAGCCCCTCCTTGGCGCGCACGACCGAGGGCGGGGGACCGTCGCCCCGGGCGGCCTCGGCCTCCGCCATCCGGGCGAGGATCGCCTCGAGGGTCGGGCGGTTGCCGTCCAGAAAGGCCTGCCCCTCGGGCGTGATCGCGTGCAGCCGCTTGGTGCCCTCCCCGGGGGTCACCGTGACGTGGCCGAGTTCCTCCAGGAGGGTCAGCGTCGGGTAGACGGTCCCGGGGCTCGGGCTGTAGGCGCCGCCGACCCGCTCCTCGATCGCCTTGATGATCTCGTAGCCGTGGCGCGGCTTCTCGGCGATCAGGTGGAGGATGACGAGGCGCAGGTCGCCGTGGGCGAAGAAGCGCGCGAGGTCGCCGCGGCCGCCGCGGCCGAACATCCGGCGCTCGCCGGGACCGCGACCCGGGTGACCGTGGGGACCGTGCCGTCCGCGGGGGTCGCCGCCCATCGGGCCGCGATGGGCACGGACGCGGAAGGCGTCGAAGGGATCGGCGTGCAGGCCGTCCGAGACATAGGGATGCATGGATTCGACTCGATTTCGATATGACGAATTTAAAGATATATCGAAATACGGTCGGCAGCAAGGCCCCTCCGCCGGTCCGCGGCGTGGCCCGCGGCGCGGACGCCGGCGGCGCCCCGCGGTTTACGGATTCGGCCGGTTCCGCTAGTGCGACTTGTGTCCGACAGGACGATCGCTCCCGCGCCGCCTCGCGCCTCCGACGCTGCCCGCCAGCTGCCGCCCATGACCCGATCAGAGCCCCGCGCCTCGACGGCGCCCGCCCGGCGGGCGGCCGATGGATCCCGCGCCCCGTGACGGCCCGCGGCGAACGCCCCTCCGCAGAGTCCTGAGATGCGCCGCGACTCCGACGGGACCGGCCGGATCTCGGCCCTGACGCGGATGCGACGCCGCCTCGGCCGGCTGCGCGATCCGCTGGCCACGCCGGCGGCGCTGCACCGACGCTGGGCGGGCGCGGCGACCGGCGCGGATCTCGAGGCGCGCCTGATCGGCGCCCTGGCTCCACACTTTGACACGGCGTTCTACGCGAGCTGGTACGGGATCGCGGCCGACCCGGTGCGCGACTACCTCGTCCACGGCTGGCGCGAGGGCCGCGACCCGCGCCCCGACTTCGACTCCGCCGCCTACCTCGCCGCCCATCCCCACCTCGCCCGCGCCGGCATCAACCCGCTCCTGCACGCCCTCGCGCGCCGCCGCGCCGGGCGGGGCGGGGCCGGCGGGGGGGGGGAGGCGCCCGCCCTGCCCAAGCCCGACACGGCCGAGGCCCCCCGCCTCGCCCGCCGCCTCGTCGACGGCGCCTTCTACCTCGCCGGCAACCCCGACCTCGCCGCCGCCGGCGTCGACCCGGTCGACCACTACATGGCCTCCGGCTGGCGCGAGGGCCGCGAGCCGGCGCCGCAATTCGGCA
>NZ_JBKFBI010000256.1:0-3516 GCF_053346095.1 Methylobacterium sp. A52T
GACTGAACAGGCCGCCGATGCGCGTACAGGTCGCGACTCTTCCGGACTGTTCTCAGCCCTCACCCTGTCCCTCTCCCGCACGGGAGAGGGGACCCGCGCCTCGTTCGGCACGGGCTCGCCGATCGCCCGCGTCCCAACCCGATCGGGAACGGCTCTAGCCGTGGCCCGCCCGCGCCATCAGCTCGCGCAGGGTCCGGCCCGTCGCCTCTCCGGTCACCGGCAGCTTGGCGCCGCGCTCGAACTTCTCGATCGCCGCGCGGGTGCCGGGGCCCATCGCGCCGTCGGGCTTCACAGCGTAGCCGAGCTTCGACAGCGCCTTCTGGGCGCGCAGCACCGGATCGCCGTCCTTCTCGGACTTGGCCGCCTTGGCGTCCGTCTCCTTCGCGGCCGGCTTGGCGGCCGGCCGAACCGACGACGCCTTCGGGGTGACCGAGGCGGTGGTCTCCTCGGACCGGATCAGCTCGCCGATCGCGTCCCGGGCCGCCGGCCTGGCAGGGGCCGGCGCGGCGGCGCGGTCGGCCTCGATGACCCGCACCGGATCCCGGGCGGGTTCCCGGAGGGCCTCCCTGGCGGCCGGCGCGGCCTCGCGGGGGGCGGGCGCCTTCTGGGCGAGCTTCGGCAGGATCGGCGCCGGGTGGCGCCCGGTCTGGTAGCCGAGGGCGTTGACGCAGACGAAGCCCGCCGCGCCGAGGGCGACGAGGCTGCCGAGAACGGCGCCCGGACTGGTCCGGCAGGTGGCGCCCGTCGCCTTCAGCGCGCCGACGAGCACGGCGCGCCAGTCGCCCTGGACCGCGGCACGGCGCGGCGCGGCGCGGCGCGCGCGGCCGGGTTCGCCCGGTACGGTGATCTCGCGGTAGCCTGACATCATGTCTCCTTCCGGGGATCTTCGGGTCAGCCGGTGCGGCGCAGGACCGGGTCGGCCGGGGCCGCGGCGACGCCCGGCTCCGCGTCGAACAGGCCGAGCGGCAGGCGCACCACGCGGCGGGGCGCCGGGGTGCCGCGCACGGCCGTGCGGATCGGTGCCGGGCCGTGGGCGGCCGCGGGGGCCTGGCAGACGAGGGGCAGGGTGACGGTCACCACCGTCCCGGCCTGGGGCGCGCTCTCGATCAGCAGGGAGCCGCCGTGGAGGCCGACGAGGCCCTGGACCACCGACAGGCCGAGGCCGGTGCCCTCGTGCTGGCGCTTGTAGCCGCCGCTCCCGGCCTGGAAGAACGGGGTGCCGAGCTTGGGCAGGTCGTCCGCGCCGATGCCGACGCCCGTATCGGCCACGACGATGTCCAGGGTGCCGGCACCGCGCCGCAGGGACAGGTCGATGCGGCCGCCCGCCGGGGTGAACTTCACGGCGTTCGAGATGAGGTTGATCAGCACCTGCCGGCAGGCGGCGGGATCGGCCGTGATCTCCACCGGTCCCGACGGGGCGGCGGTGACGACGACGCCGGCGGCGTCGGCCTTCAGGCGCATCATGTCGCAGCAGGCCCGGAGCAGGTCCGCGATGTCGAACGCCTCGGGGGCGCAGTCGAAGTTGCCGCTCTGGATCCGGCTCATGTCGAGCAGCGTGTTGACGACGCCGAGCAGGTGGTGGCCGGAGGCGCCGATGATGCCGGCATATTCCCGCGCCTGGACCGGGCCGAGGCTGACGGCGCCCTCGCCGGCGAGGACCTCGGAGAAGCCGATGATCGCGTTGAGCGGCGTGCGCAGCTCGTGGGTGACGTTGGCCAGGAACCGGCCCTTGATCGCGTCGGCCCGCTCGGCCTCGGCGCGGGCGCGCTCCAGCTCGACGGCGTGCCGGTGGTGCTCGGTCATGTCGCGGGTGACCGCCACGACCGCCGTGGCGGCGTCGTGCGCGCCGTGCTCGATCCGGTGGGCGCGCATCTCGGCGTAGATCAGGCTCGCGCCGTCGGCGCGGCCGGTCTCGGGCTCGACGTGCAGGCGCAGGGGCAGGGTCGCGGGCCGGCCGGTCGCGGCGACGTCGCTCACCGCCTTGAGGAAGGCCGGGCGGTCGGCGACGTGGACGCGCTCCAGCAGGCCGTGGCCGCGCAGGCGGGCCGGGTCGCTGCCCAGGAGCCGGACGGCCGAGACCGAGGCCTCCAGCACGCGGCCGTTGCGGTCGTGCCAGGTCACGAGGTCGTCGATCGCCGAGAGCAGCAGCCGGTCGCGGGCCTCGTTGTCGCGCAGCCGCTCGCGCCAGACGCCCTCGTTGCGCATGTGCTCCAGGGCCTGGGCGGCGACGTGGCCGATCGCCGTGATGGCGAAGGCCGGCAGGGCGATCGCGGCCGAGATGTCCATGACCGGCAGGGAGCCGGCCCAGGCGCCGAGGGCCACCACGGTCAGGACGCCGAGGACCGCCATCGCGGCGGCCGCGATCGTCGCGCGGAGCGAGCCGGAGACCAGCGCCTCGAGGGGGATCGCCACGAGCCAGACCGCGGCGGGCGAGGTGACGCCGCCGGTGACGCCCGCCAGGGCGACGACGAGGCCGGTCAGGCCCGCCGACGAGACCGCGTGGGCGACCCAGAGGGATCCGGTGCGCGTGAGGAGGACGGCGGCGAAGACCGGCAGCAGCAGGCTCGCGATCGCCAGGACCTCGAAGCCCGACGGCACCCCGCGCCACAGCAGGTAGGGCGGCAGCCCGGCCATCATCACGGCGCCGGTCGCCAGCCGCGACACCAGGAAGCGCTGGTGGCGCGCGCGGGCGGCCGGGTTGTCGGCCACGGATTCGTGGACGAGGCCCGCGAGCCGGTCATCGATCAGCGACGTCAGGACGGTCTTGATGGTCAAGGTTGGCACGCGTCGCGCTGGCTGCGTTCCCGCATCCGTCGCGCCTCCGGTTCGACTTCGAACGACTACCGGACGGTCGCAGAGCCGGCTTAAACGAGTGTTGCGGGACTTGTCCGAATGGTCGGGATGCTTTCCGCGAGGTAACCAGCCGATCGCGAACAAGCTTCGTTCACCATCGTGCGGGAAAGCTCGGGTTGGTAGAGGCCCGGTTCACGAAATCCGTCGAATGCTTCGCGCAATCTCGAGCGGAGAAACCGTTCCATGACCGTCCTGCTGCGCGCCGCGCTGGTGATCGGCGTGCTCTCCTACTTCGCCATGCTTCGCACCGGAGCGGATCCGGCCGCGGAGGCCCGAAGGCTCGCCGGGGCGGTCCCGAGCGCCCAGGCGGCCGTGCCGGCCGCCTTGGAGGCGGTCCCGCCCGAGACCCGGGAGCGGGCGGTGCGCGCCGTGCTGGCCCGCGGCCTGATGGCGGAGCTGAGCCGCCGCGCCGCAGAGGCGCCCTCGAACGACACCCTGCAGGAGACGGACCGGCAGCCCGCCTGGCGGGGCGCCGATCCGGAGAGCGATCCGCAGAGTGGTCCGAAGGGCGATCCCCGGACCGGGCCGCGCTGACGGCCGGCCGGTCAGCCCGGCTCCCCGCCGCTCGCCGTCCGGGCCCGCGCCGGCAGGGGCGGCCGCTGCGCGGCGACGCGCTCGGCGCCCTGGCGCAGCTTGGCCTCCGGGCCGTGCGCCGGCTGGTGG
>NZ_JBKFBI010000257.1:0-3437 GCF_053346095.1 Methylobacterium sp. A52T
GTCGAGGGGTTCGAGGTCGAGGCGGACCTGGTTGCGGTAGGCCGCGTCCCCGGGGGCGAGGCGGGCGTGGAAGAGCAGGCCCTCCTGCAGGGGGGTGAGCGGGTAGAGGTCGGCGAGGCTGTCGGGGTCGAGGGTACCGGCCGCGCGGGCGCCGGCCAGGAGTGCGTCGAGGCCGGGTTGGTCGAGGCGGGCGAGGGGCAGGTCGGCGGGGGTGGGCCGGCGCGGGGTTCGCGGATCGGCGCAGTGGGCAACGAGGGCTTCGAGGGTGTGCCGGGTGTCGCGGGCGATGGCGGCGATGGCGGCGGCGTCGTGGCGGTCGGGGCTGAAGCGCCAGGCGAGGTGGAGGCGGCCGGCGCGCACGAGGGCGGTGAGGGTGAGCTCGGCGCCCGCGGGGCTGTTGGGGTCGCGCATGGGCCCCGCGCTCTCGGGGGCGAGGGCGAAGGGCGCGTCGGGGTCGGCGCGGTCGGCGTCGATCTGGCCGAGGTAGTTGAGGAGGATGCCGGGCTCGGGTGTCGCGGCGATGCGGTGGCGCAGGTCCGCTACGGGGCCGTGGCGCAGGAGGTCGTGGCTGAGGTCGGGCTGGGGCAGGGCGCGGCGGGCTTCCTTGATCCGGCAGAGAGCAGCACCGAGGGCGTGGCCGCGGGCGTCGTCGTCCGGCGGCAGGTCCGGTTCGCCGCCGAGGGGGTCGAGCCGCAGCGGCACCAGCGTGGTGAACCAGCCCACCGTCCGGCTCAGGTCGTGGCGGGGCAGGGTCGGGCCGTCCTGCGCGTCGGAGAGGGGTTCGGGGAAGGGTTCTGAGAGGGGTTCGGCGAGCGCGTCGGCCAGGGCGTCGGCATCGCGACCGTGGCGCTCGAGGGTCACGCCCACCGCCGTCCCGTCGCCGCGCCGCACCAGCGCGATCGACAGGGCGGTGAGCAGGATCTCGTCGGGACGGGCGCTGTAGGGCCGGCCGGCCCGGCGCAGGAAGGCGTCGGTGGCGTCGGCGTCGAGGCTGTCGGCGATCTCGGTCTGGGCGGATTCGACGTTGGGGGCGTCGGTCCGGACCGGCCGCAACGCGGCATCGAGGCACGGCCCCCCGGCCTGCCAGCCGGCCAGCCAGGATTCGCGGCGCCCGGCATGTCCGGGGTGCCGGGCCAGGACGTCGAGGCTGCGGGCCCAGCCCGGGAAGCTCGTCGGCGGGGGCGCGAGCGGCCGCCCGGCGAGGGCCGCCGCGAGGTCCTGGATCAGGATGCGCCACGACATGGCGTCGACCACGAGGTGGTGGGCGACGAGGAGGAGGCGCTCGGTCCCGTCCGCCGGCAGGGTGACGTGCACGGCCCGCCAGACCGGCCCTTCGGCGAGGTCGAGGCTCGTCTGGGCTTGCGCGGCGAGGGCCGCGAAGGCCGGCGCACCGTCCGCCGCGCGCCGCCACAGCGGGGGTTCCTGCTCCGGTGCCCGGCAGGTCTGGGTCCAGGCCCCGTGCGCGTCCCGCGCGAAGCGCAGGCGCAGCGCGGGATGGGCGGCCTCGACGGCCGCGAGGGCCTCAGCGAGGCGGCCCGGGTCGAGGGGTGCTCGGGGCGCGAGCACGATCGCCTGGTTCCAGTGCTGCCGGTTCGGGACGGGGCCGTCGAGGAACCGGCGCTGGATCGGGGTGAGGGGAACCGGACCGGCCTCGCGCGCCGGGTCGACCTGGGGTGCCGGTGCGGCCGCGCTGTCCGTGGCCGCGTCGAGATGCGCCGCCAGGGCGGCGAGGCGCGGGTGGGTGAAGACGTCCCGCGGGGTCAGCGCGAGGCCGCTCTCCCGGGCGCGGGCGACGAGCTGGAGGGCGAGGATCGAGTCGCCGCCCCGCTCGAAGAAGCTGTCCCGGCGCGACAGGCGTCGGGCGTCGAGGCCGAGCACGCCGGCCCAGAGGACGGCGAGGCGCGTCTCGGTCTGGCCGCGCGGCGGATCGAAGCCGGTGCTCCCGCCCGCGGCGTCCGCGCCCGCCCAGTCGGGTTCGGGGAGCCGTCTGGGGTCGAGCTTTCCGTTGGCGGAGACCGGCAGGGCGGGCAGGGCGAGGATGCGGGCGGGGCGCAGCGCGTCGGGCAGCGTGTCGGCCAGGGCCCGCTGCAGCGCGGGCTCGTCGAGGATGCCGCCGGCCGCCGGCACCGCGTAGCCCACCAGCCGCAGCCCCCCGTCCGGACCGGGACGGGCGACCACCGCCGCCTCGGCGACACCCGGCAGCGCCCGCAGCGCGGCGGCCGCCTCGCCCGGCTCCACGCGCTGGCCGCGGATCTTGACCTGATCGTCCGCCCGCCCGCGGTAGTCGAGCTGCCCGTCCGCCCGCCACGCCGCCCGGTCGCCGGTGCGGTACAGCCGCGCCCCGGCCGGCGCGCCGCCGCGCCCGGCCTCCGGGTCGGGCACGAACCGCGCGGCGGTCAGGCCGGGCTGGCCGCGGTAGCCCCGGGCGAGGCCGAGGCCGCCGATGTAGAGCTCGCCGACGACGCCGACCGGCACCGGGTGGAGCGCGTCGTCGAGGACGTGCAGGCGCAGGTTGGCGATGGGCGCGCCGATCGGCACGCGCGGCCCGGGGGAGGGCCCGGCGTCGCAGGCGTCGTCGCAGGCGCTGTCCCAGGCTGCGACGTCGCAGGCGGTGACGTCGATGGCGGCCTCGGCGGGTCCGTAGAGGTTGTGCACCCGCGCGCCGGTGCGGGCGGCGACGGCGCGGGCGAGGTCGGGCGGCAGGGCCTCGCCGCTGGCGACCAGTCGGGTGAGGCTGGCGGTGTCGTCGAGGGCGCCGGCGGCGAGGGCGGCCGAGAGCTGGGCGGGCACGAAGTGCAGGAGGGTGACGGTGTGCCGCCGGATCAGGGCGGCCAGCGCGTCCGGATCGCGGTGGGCGCCGGGTGGGGCCAGGACGAGGCGTGCGCCTGTGACGAGGGGGAGGAGGATCTCCCAGACGGCGACGTCGAAGGAGACGGGGGTCTTGTGCAGGACGGTGTCGCGGGGTGAGACGCGCAGGTGGGCGGCCATCCAGGCGAGGCGGTTGGCGAGGGCGGCGTGTGTGTTGGCGCAGGCCTTGGGGGTGCCGGTGGAGCCGGAGGTGTGCAGGACGTAGGCCAGGGCGTCCGGGTGGGGGGCGCGGGTGCGGGGCCGGACGGGCCGGGCGCCGTCTTCGTCCGCGTCGGTATCCGGATCGGCGTCCGGCTCGGCATCCGGATCGGCGTCGAGGACGAGGGGCGCTCGCCCTGCGGCGTCGGCGAGGTCGGGGTGCTGGTCGGCGAGTTCGGGCTGGGTGAGGAGGAGGTCGGCCTCTGCGGCGAGGGCGGCGAGGCGGGCTGCGGGCAGCTCGGGATTGAGGGGGAGGATGGCGGCGCCGGTCCTGAGGACGGCGAGCCAGGCGGCGGGCAGGTCGCAGGTGCGCTCGAGGAGGAGTCCGACGACGCGCTCGGGTCGGGCGCCGGCGCGGGCGAGGCGTCGGG
>NZ_JBKFBI010000258.1:0-3308 GCF_053346095.1 Methylobacterium sp. A52T
TACGATCCGCCTTCGCTGCGCCTCGCGGCTCGACCGGAGCAGGCGGCGCGCCGCCTCGGCCTTGGCGGTCTCGGCCTCGTCGGGGGCGATCAGGCCGCGCTCGAGGTCGCGGTCGATCTCGGCGATCTGATCCTCGTAGAACGCCGTCTCGGTGGCGAGCCCGCTGCCGCCGGCCTCGCCGGTCGGCACGGCGGCGCGCCGCGACATCGGCCAGAGCAGGCCGAGCACGGCCGCCGCGGTCATGGCCGCCAGGATGAACCAGATCGCCGTCATGGACCTTATCGCCAACGGGCCGCACCGGCCCGCCCCTCCCCACGCCCTGTGGAGCCGGCGGCGTGATGCCACGACGCCTCCCGGCGGCGGCTCGGTGTCACGCAACTCTGTTGCGATGACAAGGCCCCGGGCGGGAGCCATGAGGCCGCGTCCCGCCTCCCGGCCCGCACCCGGACGCGCCCGAGCGCGGCCGACGGCCTCAGTGGGCGGCCGTGCCGACCGGCAGGTCCCCCGGCACCTCCAGCACCGCGCGCAGGCCGCCGAGCGCCGCCTGCTCCAGGGTGAAGCGCCCCCGGTACAGGGCGGCGAGGTCGGCAACGATCGACAGGCCGAGCCCCGAGCCGGGCTTCGATTCGTCGAGGCGGCGCCCGCGGCCGAGCACGGCCTGCCGGGCCTCCGGCGGCAGGCCCGGACCGTCATCCTCGATGGCGACGACGAGGTGGGGATAATCGTCCTTGCTCACCGCCTCGGCCCGGATCGCCACCCGCCCGTGGGCCCACTTGGACGCGTTGTCGACGAGGTTGCCGACCATCTCCTCGAAATCCTGGCGCTCGCCGCGGAAGCGCAGGCCCGGCGGCACGTGGACGTCGTAGGCGATGTCCTTGTCCCGGTAGATCTTCCCGAAGGTGCGCACGAGGCCGGCGAGCGCCGGCTCGACCTCCGTTGAGGTGCCGAGCGTGCCGGCGAGCGCCGCGGCGCGGGCCCGGTCGAGGTGGTAGTTGACCTGATCGCGCATCACCGCGGCCTGCTCGCGGATCTTCTGCGCGAGTTCCTCGGGGGCGTCGGAGGCCCCGACCTCGTTGACGATGATCGAGAGCGGCGTCTTCAGGGCGTGGGCGAGGTTGCCCACCTGGGTGCGGGCGCGCTCCAGGATCTCGCGGTTGGTCTCGATCAGGAGGTTCACCTCCCCGGTGAGCGGCGCGATGTCGCGGGGATAGGTGCCGGTGATGCGGTCCGCCTCGCCCCGGCGGACGGCGCCGAGCGCCGCGCGCATCTTCTTGAGGGGCGCGAGGCCGAAGCGGATCTGCAGCAGGGTGGTGATCGCCAGCGACAGGCCGAGCAGGCCGAAGGTGATGGTCAGCGAGTTCCGGAACCGGTCGACGTCGTTGACGATCTCGTCGGCGGGGCCCGCGACCCGGACCGTGTAGCGGCCCTCCTCGCCGAGATCGACGTCGCGCTCCATGATGCGCAGGAGGCGTCCGTCCTGCCCCTTGCCGTAGCCCTGGCGGATCTGCCCGACCCCGACCTTGCCGTCGGAATCGGTCGCGGCCGGCAGCGGCACGCCCACGAGGGAGCGCGAGGTGCGCACGTCCCGCGGCTTCGCGTCGGGCTTGCCGACCTGCCAGTACCAGCCGGACAGGGGCAGGTCGAAGCGCGGGTCGCCGAGCGAGAAGGTCCGGCTCTCCGGATCGTTGGGCGAGACGAGATCGGTGGCGAGATTGTTGGCGAAGACGAGGAGGCGGCTGTCGAAGGCCCGCTCGGTGTTCTCGCGGTAGAGGGTCGTGAGGATCCAGGCCGCGATCAGCAGGATCGCGGAGCTCGACAGGAACGCCGACACGGCGAGCCGCACCGCGATGGAGCGGCGGCGCAGGGAGAAGAGGCCGATGAGGTCGATCATGGGGGCGTCGGTCGCTCAGACGGGCGACGGCGCGTCGTGGACGAGGCGACCGTCGACGCGACCGTCGAGGGGTCCGCGGGCGACGCGGGCGGCCGGCGTGCCGGAACGCGCGGCCGCGCTCACATCCGGGCCGGCGGCTGGTTGGGATCCACGAGGTAGCCGAGGCCGCGGACGGTCTGGATCAGGTCCACCGCGAGCTTCTTGCGCAGGCGGCCCACGAACACCTCGATCGTGTTCGAGTCGCGGTCGAAATCCTGGTCGTAGAGGTGCTCGGTGAGTTCGGCGCGGGACACGACCCGGCCGGTATGGTGCATCAGGTAGGAGAGCAGCCGGTACTCGTGGCTCGTCAGCTTCACCTGAGCGCCGTCGACGAAGACCTTGCCGGAGCGGGTGTCGAGGGTCACCGGCCCGCAGGCGATCTGGCTGGTGGCGTGGCCGGCGGCGCGGCGCAGCAGGGCGCGCACCCGGGCCATCAGCTCCTCCATGTGGAAGGGCTTGGTGACGTAGTCGTCGGCGCCGGCGTCGAAGCCGTCGACCTTGTCGGACCAGCGGTCCCGGGCCGTGAGGATGATCACCGGGGTCTTCACGCCGGCCCGGCGCCACTTCTGCAGCACCGTGACGCCGTCGGCCTTGGGCAGGCCCATGTCGAGGATGATGGCGTCGTAGGGCTCGCTCTCGCCGAGATAGCCGCCCTCCTCGCCGTCATAGGCCTTGTCGGCGACGTAGCCGGCCTCCTCCAGCGCGGCCACGACCTGCCGGTTGATGTCCTTGTCATCCTCCACGACCAGCAGACGCACGGCTCACTCCCCTCCGAAACGGTCCCCGCGCCCGCTCAATACTGTCCCGCCACGGTGCCGGTGCGCGCGTCGACGATCACGTGCACGAAATGCCCGTCGCGGCGCAAGGCGGTGAGCATGTAGACGAGGCCGTCCGCGTGACGGCAGAGGCTCGCCCGCTGGATCTCGGCGCGGGGGATCACCGTCCGGGCCGCGCGGATCGCCGCGACCGGCGGGATCACCCGGCGCTCGCCGACCTCCTCGCGCAGGTCCGCGGGGGACAGGCAGCTCTCGATCCGCAGCGGCGGCTGGCTCGACACCGCGCCCGTCTGGGGGGCCGGCCCGTCGTCGGCCATGGAGCCGAGGCCGCCCGCGGCGAGGGCCGCGGCGGTCAGGCTGATGGCGACGAGGGCGATGGCGTAGCGCATTGGCAGACGATGTGAGCCCAGGGCACTGAATGCGTCCTGAATACGTGGCCGTGCGTCGCCCCCGGCGGTCGTCGGCGGCAGTCCGGACAGTCCCTTCGCGGTCGATTCGGTGGCGGGCGGCATCGTGCGGACATGACGGCCGAGGCGGCGCCCGGTTCCACGGCGCGCGCCGCTTCCCACAGGCGCGGCGGCCGGTCTCACGGCGCCGGCGCC
>NZ_JBKFBI010000259.1:0-3138 GCF_053346095.1 Methylobacterium sp. A52T
GACCCGACGAGCGCGTCGACCGGCGAAGCGCTCGTCGGGTCCGCCGCACCGACAGGTCCGAGGCTCCGCAGGACGTTCGCGGAGCGCCGGGAGGCGCCGCGCTGTACGCGGCGGGCCCAGTCGTCTGGCTGGGCCGGCGATGAGGCACGCCAGACCTGCCACGCGGTCGGCGCGCGCCGTCAGCGTCGAACCAGCGTGAACTTGAGGTCCTTGGCGATCGACCGCCAACGGATGTTGCCGTCGTGGACGGCCCGGTAAGTCCCGGAGGTCACCAGAGCGCAGAGGCGCTTGAGCGCTTCGATGCGCGAGGCCGACCTGTAGACGGCTCCCCGCTCGTCGAGTTGGTGCAGCGCGCGCTGCAGGAACCCGACCGCGCGGTCCCGATCGAAGAGTGGGAAGGCCCCCGCGGTCGCGTCCGGCAGACATGTGACGATCCGGATCATCGCGGCGGTCGCGTCCCGGTAGGGATCCGATCCGCCGGTCGCGCTCCTGGGCCTGGGCCTGGGATGCCGCACGCGCGTCCCGTCGCCGAATAGGTTGTTGCCGTGCTGGCGGTAGCGGACGAGCGGGACATCGATCTCCACGACTTGCCCGACGACTTGCGCGAGGAACGTCACCCACCGATCGTGCGCGATCATCGCGCTCGGCACGATGAAATCGGTGAAGCGGTCTTCGATGTCCCATAGGTCGAGGAGATCGCGGCGGAAGACGATCGAGAAGCCGAAGAACGTCAGCCAGGGATCGTAGCTCAACGGCGGCTTCACGCCATCGCGCTGGATCCCCTGCGAGAATAACCGGAGCGCGCGGTTGCCCGCGTCGACGCTCAGGGCCGTATGGGCGATCATGGATACGGCGCGATCATCGATGTGGCGCGAGCAAAGCTCGATCTTCCTCGGGTCCCAGATGTCGTCCTGATCGCAGAAAGCCACGAAATGCCCGCGTGCGCGCAGCGCTCCGCGCAGGAAATTGTCCCGAAAGCCCAGTGCGGGCGAGTTCCGGAATATTCGAATCGAAATATTGCTTGAGATCACGAATTCCTGAACAATTTCAAGGGTATTATCGGTCGAGTTGTCGTCTGAGACGATGATTTCCAGCGGGCGCACGGTTTGTGTGACGAGGCTGTGCAGCTGCTCGCGGAGGAACGCGGAACCATTATGTGTTGCGATGACGACCGATATACCGTGTTCGTATCGCATCATGCCCTTCCAAGTCGGAAAGCAAATCAGTATCATCAAGTGATGAGGAAAATATTGCCACCACCGTGGCTGCGCCTTCGAGCCTGCGCGACGGCAGAGAATGCGCTTCCGGGCTCGACCGCGCCATCCCCCGCTGACAAAGTTGGACATTACGCGGCTCTGGACGGCATACGTGGTCTGTCCGCTCTCTACGTGCTCCTCTTCCATACCGGGCACTGGCTGGATGTGCCGTGGCTCGCCGTCAACGGAGGACTTTCCGTCGATACGTTCTTCACGTTGAGCGGCTTCGTCCTGGCCCGCGCTTACAAGGATCGAAGGGACCGGCTGTCCAACATGGACTTCCTGCTGCAGCGTCTCGTCCGGTTGATGCCCGTCATCGCGCTCTCGCTCCTCATCAGCGCGCCGTATGTCGCGCTGCGAAATTCCATGACGTCCGGCGCCACCTACGCCAGCCAGATCGTCGTCGCCGTCCTTCTCGGGCTCCTCAACATCCCTTACTTCCATGCCCCGCCGCAGATCGGCGGTCCTCAGGTCTTTCCATTAAACGGCCCACAGTTCTCGTTGTTCTTCGAGATCGTGGCCAACGCGTTCTGGTGGTCGATCCGGCACCTCAACCCGCTTTACTCGTCGGCATCGCTCTACATCGTGTCCGCTTGCTTCGTCCTGACCGTGGGAATCGGAGGCGATCAGACGGATAATTTCATGTACGGATTCGGCCACGTCGGGTCGTCCTTCTTCGTCGGTGTCTTCTGCTACCAGATCAAGGACCTGCTCGCCCGGCGGGTCAACCTGACGCCGGTCTTCTACGTTCTGCTCGTCGTGATGGTGATCATCTTCACCATGCCGTACGAACTGGATCACACGCAGCGGATGCTCTGGAAGCTGCTGCTGGCCCCCCTTCTCGTCGTCGGCGGATCGTCCATCACCCTGTCGGACCCGCTGAAGGACCTCTCGATCCTCGTCGGAGACCTATCGTATCCGATCTACGCCCTGCATTTTCCGATCTTCTCGTGGATCAATGGCCTGTACCAGAAGCTGAGCGGCGGGAAGTCGGCCGCGATCGAGGCCGCAACGCTCTTCGCAGCGACGTTGATCTTGAGCTACTTGGCGCTGCGCTTGTACGACCGGCCGACACGCGCCTATCTCACGCGCCTGCTCAAGGCGTCCCGGAAGCCGATCATCCCCCGGATCGATCGCCGGTGTCGAGAACGGCCTGATGGCCTCTGAAGAGGATCATCGTGGCTGCGGCGCAGGGCGCGGCGTGGCGGAAGTGCCGGTCACCGCCGGCGTGATCCAACGCGCGCCGCGTCCCTGAAGACGGTCCCTCGCTGCGGACCGTCCCTGCAGGTCGCGGTGATCCGCGGCGCCTCACCGCACCGACAGGGTGCGCGGCAGGTCGGACAGGGGCTCGACCCCGCCGGCAGTGACGATGACGGTCTCCGAGGCGCCGACCGTCCAGGCGCCGTAGCGGCGCAGGGTGGCCGGCAGGTGGAAGACCATGCCGGGCTCGATCGGCCGGTCCTGTCCGGTGAACAGCGAGAGCAGGGCACCCTCCCCCCAGTCCGGCGCGAAGGCGACGCCCATCGAGTAGCCGATCCGCTTGCGGAAGGCCGGGCCGTAGCCCGCCGCGTCGATGACGGCCTGCGCCGCCGCGTGCGGGGCGGCGCAGGGATGGCCGGGGCGGATCGCGCCGAGCGCCGCGTCGAGGGCGCGCAGGGCGCAGTCCATCATCCGCTGCGCCTCGGCCGGCGGCGGGCCGATCCAGACGCTGCGCATCAGCGCCGCGTGGTAGCGGGCGTGGCTGCCGGCGAGCTCGAGGAAGACCGCGTCGCCCGGCTCCAGCCGGCGGCGCCGCCACGTCATGTGCGGCAGCCCGCTGCGCGGGCCCGACGCGACCAGGGGCTCCATCGCCATGGCCTCGGACCCGGCGGCCGTCGCGGCC
>NZ_JBKFBI010000026.1:0-50227 GCF_053346095.1 Methylobacterium sp. A52T
GGGCCGGGATCCCGGCCCCACCCTCACCGGCCCCGCCTTCCGGCCCGCGCGGGCGGCGCGGGTCCTCGGCCGGCTGCTCGCCGACCCCGCGGTGGCGCGGGCCTGCGCGGCGGCCCGGGCGCGGATGGCCGACGGCCGCGACGCCGTCCTCGACGCCTGCGACTACGTCGAGCGGCTGACGACCGCCGAGTCCGGTCCCGGCCCGTCCCGCGCGACCTGACCGCGCCGGCGGCCCGAACGCGAGGGGCCCCGCCTCCGACGGAGGCGGCGCCCTTGAGATTACTGCCCCAGCAGCGCGGTGGCCGAACCGACGAACGTCATGAGCAGGCCGGTCACGAAGGCGCCGATCATGACGTAGGAGAGAGCCTTGAGCTTCATCCGTCCTCGCGTCGGCTCAGCAGCGGTAGCCGCCGGAGGTCTGGCCGTACTGCTTCACCGGCCGGGTCTGCTGGTCGGCGTTGCCCTCGGCGGCCGAGCTCAGCGGGCAGCCGACGTAGTTGGGATTGTCGTGGACCCCCAGTCCGAGCGAGCCCGTGGTCTCGACCTCGTACGGAGCGAGGCCCGTCCAGCGGGCGCCGTTCGCCGCCAGAGCGGACGAGATCGGGGCAACGCCAAGGACAAGTGCGGTGACGGCTGCGGCGATACGGGTCTTCATGGTCTGGCTCCAGAGATAACGCAGTACAGGCCGGTTGTTCGGCTCTGTTTTGTCTTGCGTGATCATAAGATAGGGGCCCAGTGTCCTCCGGGACGTGACGCGTCGCACGCGGCGCGACGGATTAAAGATCGCGTGCACTTGCGAGGCCCGGAGATCCGCGGGCCGGGTGGCGTCGCGGGCCGGGAGCGATGCGCCCTGTGGTTGATCGAGGCTGCCGGGGCGCGGCGTGGACGGGGCGCGCCGCCGCGCGTGCCGTCGCTGCGCCAACACACGGGAGACCTGCTCAGCGGGTGGCCCGCTCAGTCGAGCTGCGTGATCAGCCCGTCCCGGATGGTGACCCGCCGATCCATGCGGGCGGCCAATTCCAGGTTGTGGGTCGCGACCAGGGCGGCGAGACCCGAGGCGCGGACCAGCGCCATCAGGATCGAGAAGACGTGGCCTGCCGTCCCGGGATCGAGGTTGCCGGTCGGCTCGTCGGCGAGCAGCAGCCGCGGGCCGTTGGCCACCGCCCGGGCGATGGCGACGCGCTGCTGCTCGCCTCCCGACAACTCCGCCGGGCGGTGCGGCAGCCGCTCCTTGAGGCCGAGGAAGCTCAGGAGTTCCGTGGCGCGGGCCTTCGCCTCCGGGGCCTTCAGGCCGCGGATGAGCTGGGGCATCACCACGTTCTCCAGCGCCGAGAACTCCGGCAGCAGGTGGTGGAACTGGTAGACGAAACCCATCTCCTCGCGCCGCAGGCGCGTGCGCTCGGAATCCGCCATCGCGGCGGTGGGCTGACCGCCGATATAGATCTCGCCCCCGTCCGGCCGCTCCAAGAGGCCGGCGAGGTGCAGCAGGGTCGACTTGCCGGCACCCGACGGCGCCACCAGCGCGACCAGCTCCCCCGGCCAGATCGCGAGGTCGGCCCCGCGCAGGATCTCGAGGGCACCCTCGGCCTGGGCGTAGCGCCGCTCGACGCGGGAGAAGAACAGCGCCGGCACCGGCTGGTCGCCGGCGGTCTGGCTCGAATCGCTCATCGGATGCGGCCCGTCAGCCGTAGCGGAGGGCCTGCACCGGATCGAGCCGGGCGGCGCGCCAGGAGGGATACAGCGTCGCCGCGAGCGACAGCAGCAGGGAGGTGATCACCACGGCGGTGATCTCCTTCGGGTTCATCTGGGCCGGGATCTCGGCGAGGAACCGCACCGTCGGGTCCCAGGCGCCCGGAAACAGCACGTGCTGGATCGGCTTGATGTTGAGGGTGATCAGGATGCCGAGGCCGAGCCCGCTGAGCGTCCCGACGACGCCGATCAGCGCGCCGTTGATCAGGAACACCCGCATGATCGTGCCCGGCGTCGCCCCCATGGTGCGCAGGATCGCGATGTCGCTCGACTTGTCGCGCACCAGCAGGATCAGCCCGGAGACGATGTTGAGGGTCGCCACCACGACGATCAGGCTGAGGATCAGGAACATGACGTTCCGCTCGACCTCCAGGGCCCCGAAGAAGGTCCGGTTGCGCTGGCGCCAGTCGGTGAGCAGGATCGGGCGCTCGGCCGCCATCTCCAGGGGCTCGCGCATGTCGCCGACATGGTCGGGATCGTCGACGTAGATCTCGATCATGCTCACGTCGCCGTCCTTGTTGAAGAACGCCTGGGCCTCGGCCAGCGGCATGAACACGAAGGTCTGGTCGAACTCGGTCATGCCGACCTCGAACACCGCCTTGACCGTGTAGCTCTTGGTGCGCGGCGCCGTCCCGAAGGGCGTCGACGAGCCCTTGGGCGTGACCAGCGTGATCGTGTCGCCGGCCTGCAGGCCCAGCGTGTCGGCGAGCCGCCGCCCGATCAGCACGCCGGTGCCGTCGTCGAAGCCTTCGAGGGTGCCGCCGCGGATCGCCGAGGACACGGCCGCCAGCGCGTCGAGGTCGGCCGCCCGCACGCCGCGGATGATGACCCCCGAGCCGCCGTACTGCGACGAGGCGAAGGCCTGGCCCTCGACCAGCGGCACCGCGGCGCGCACCCCCGCCACCTTCGACAGGCGCTCCGACAGGTCGGTCCAGTCGTTGAACGGCCGGTCGATGGGCGTCGCGAACAGGTGGCCGTTGATGCCGACGATCTTCGACAGCAGTTCCGCGCGGAAGCCGTTCATCACCGACAGGACGATGATCAGCGTGCCGACGCCGAGCGCGATGCCGAGCACCGAGAAGAACGCCACCACCGAGACGCCGCCGCCCCGGCGCCGGGCGCGCAGGTAGCGGCCGGCGAGGATCCACTCGAACGGCGCGAAGGGCGCGGTGCCCTGGCGGAACGAGGCCGCGAGCGAGGCCGCGAAGGTCCGAACCCGGTCCAGCTTCGCTGAGGCGGCCATCGGCACGCCTCAGACGCGCCGGATGCGTGCCAGCAGATCGACGGTCGCGAGGCTCTCGCGCTCGCCGCCGGCACGCCGCTTCAGCTCGACCTTGCCCTCCGCCAGGCCCTTGGGCCCGACGATTACCTGCCAGGGCAGGCCGATCAGATCGGCGGTGGCGAACTTCGCGCCAGGGCGCTCGTCGCGGTCGTCGTAGAGCACCGACAGGCCGGCGGTCTCGAGGTCGGACTGGATCTGCGCGCAGGCGGCGTCGGTGGCCGCGTCCCCGACCTTGAGGTTGATGAGCGCGACATCGAACGGCGCCACCGCGTCCGGCCAGATGATCCCGGCCTCGTCGTGGCTGGCCTCGACGATGGCGGCGACCAGCCGGCTCGGCCCGATGCCGTAGGAGCCCATATGGACCGGCCGCTCGATCCCGTCCGGACCGGCGACCTTGGCGCCCATCGGCTCGGAATACTTGGTGCCGAAGTAGAAGATGTGCCCGACCTCGATGCCGCGGGCCGCCATGCGGTTGTCCTCGGGGACCTCCGCGAAGGCCGCCGGCTCGTGCATCTCCTCGGTGGCCGCGTAGTGCGAGGTCCAGGCATCCACGATGCCCTGGAGGGCGGCGACGTCGTCGAAATCGACGGTCGCCGGCGGGATGTCGAAGTCGAGATAGGCCTTGTCGCAGAAGACCTCGCTCTCGCCGGTCTTGGCCAGGATGATGAACTCGTGGGACAGGTCGCCGCCGATCGGGCCGGTATCGGCGCGCATCGGGATCGCCTTCAGGCCAAGGCCCGCGAAGGTGCGCAGGTACGCCACGAACATCCGGTTGTAGGCGTGGCGCGCCCCGGCCTGGTCGAAATCGAACGAGTAGGCGTCCTTCATCAGGAACTCGCGCGAGCGCATCGTGCCGAAGCGCGGCCGCACCTCGTCGCGGAACTTCCACGAGATCTGGTAGAGGTTCTTGGGCAGGTCCTTGTAGGAGCGCACGCTCGCCCGGAAGATCTCGGTGACCATCTCCTCGGCGGTGGGGCCGTAGAGCATCTCGCGGTCGTGCCGGTCCTTCAGGCGCAGCATCTCCTTGCCGTAGGCGTCGTAGCGGCCGGATTCCCGCCACAGCTCGGCGGACTGCACCGTCGGCATCAGGATCTCGACGGCGCCGGACCGGTCCTGCTCCCGCCGGATCACCGCGCAGACGCGCTCCAGAACCCGCAGGCCCAGCGGCAACCAGGCGTAGATGCCGGCGGCTTCCTGGCGGACCAGGCCGGCGCGCAGCATCAGCCGATGCGAGACGATCTCGGCTTCCTTGGGCGTCTCGCGCAAGGTCGGCATGAAATAGCGGGAGAGACGCATGTCGTCAGAGTCTTGGAAGAGGATCGGCCGGGAGGAGCCGCGGCGCGCCGGCACACAACACGCCGGAGACGCAAATTACAAGCACTGCGCGACCACGGCGGGGCGTAATCGCGGCGAACCGGAGGCGGCGACCCGGCCGCGCTGAGGCCGCTGCCTAGGCGGAAAGCGGTCTGCCCATTTGCCGGCAAGAAAGCGCAGATTTTTCTCGCAGACCCGGTGACAACACGAATTGTTGTTCCTATAAGCGTCCGGCGATGTTTGCGACGCCCGGAAGAGGTGGCGCAAGGTCCGAGTCTCGGGAGGAAAAGCGACCGCCCCGCAGCCAATGCGAGGGATATTTCAAGGTCGAGCCAGTGAAGCTTGAAAGCAAGGCCTCGGGCCTTGCTTTTTTTATTCTTGGGTCCGGTCGGCGCGGCCGTCTCGGACCACCGGGAGGGCCCGCGCCCATCTGGTTTCCCGGGCCGTGACCCGACGCGGGGCGTCTCCCGGATCGCCGCTCAGAGCCGTCCTAAAGTCCGGTCAGCGGGAACACCGCCAGGGCGATCAGGAAGGCGGCGCCCGCGACCAGCGTCGTCCAGATCGCCTTCTCGCGCAGTCGCGGCGCCGCCGGCGCCCCGGGATCCTGGCCCGGCACCACGTGGCTGGGCCGCGTCTCCGGCTGGTTGCGCAGGGGCAGGACCGCGAAGAGCAGCGTCCACCAGACCACGAAGTAGAGGGCGATCGCCCCGCCCACGGTCAGCTTGAACAGGCTCACCGCCGCCGCCACGAAGGCGGCGATCAGGACGGTGATCGCCGCCAGAGTCACCGGCGTCGAGCGGGCCAGCGCGTTCATCATCCGGTTCACACCTGCTCCAGCTCGACCAGGGTACCCAGGAAGTCCTTGGGGTGCAGGAACAGGACCGGCTTGCCGTGCGCGCCGATCCGCGGCTCACCGGTGCCGAGCACCCGGGCGCCCTGCGCCTTGAGCTGGTCGCGGGCGGCCAGGATGTCGTCGACCTCGTAGCAGACGTGGTGGATGCCGCCGCCCGGGTTGCGGGCCACGAAGGACTCGATCGGCGAGCCATCGCCCAGGGGGGACATCAGCTCGATCTTGCTGTTCGGCAGCTCGACGAACACGACGGTGACGCCGTGCTCGGGCTGCGGCAGGGGCGCGGTGATCGTCGCGCCCAGCGTGTCGCGATAGACCGCGCAGGCGGCGTCGAGATCCTGCACGGCGATGGCCACGTGGTTGAGACGGCCGATCATGATGTTTCCTCCCCAGCATGCTCGCTTCCTGTCCAGAAGCTTCGTTCGTTCGTTGGTGAGGCTCCACCGGCGCGCTCGGCGCGACGTGTCCCCTCTCCCGTGCGGGAGAGGGTTGGGGTGAGGGATACGCCCTCTCCGGCAAAACCTGTCCCCTCACCCTATCCCTCTCCCGCACGGGAGAGGGACCAGCGCCGCATCCGGCAGCCGGTCAGCTGCATTCAGACGCTGTAGATTACAGCGGCGCAGTATCGGCAGCCAGCCTCACACCTCCACCACCTGCACGTGGCAGGCCGGCTTCTTGCCCCACACCTCGTTGACCGCGGTGCGCACCGCCCGGTCGACCGTCTTCTCGACGCTCTCCGAGTCCTTGAGCTTCCCCCGCGACATCCCCGACAGGGTGCGGGAGACGGCGTCCACCACGGTCTCGATCAGCGGCTCGCCGGACCGCCCGCGGTTCGGCAGGCCGATGATGTCCACCGCCGGCTCGCCGAGCACGACGCCGTCCTCGTCGATAGCGATCGCCACCGAGACCAGGCCGGCCTGCATCAGCTTGCGCCGCTCCGGGATCGCCCGGTCCTTCTCGTCGATCAGGACGTCGCCGTCCTTGAACAGGCGGCCGGCCTTCACGTGGTCGATCACCTCGGGCTTGCCGGGGCTCAGGCGGATCAGGCTGCCGTTGCGGGCCTTGACCACGTTCTGCACGCCCTGCGCCCGCGCGAAGCGGGCGTGCTCGTCGAGGTGCAGGGCCTCGCCGTGGACCGGGATCGCGGTGCCCGGGCGGGTCCACCGGTACATCTCGACCATCTCGTCCCGGCGCGGATGGCCGGAGACGTGGACGAGGTCGGTGCGGTCGGTGATCACCTCGACGCCCTGCTCGATCAGGTCGTTGATGATCGAGCCGACATCGCGCTCGTTGCCCGGGATGGCGCGCGAGGAGAAGATCACCTGGTCACCGGCGGTGAGGCTGATATCCGGGTGGTCGCGGCGGGAGACGCGGGCGAGCGCCGCCCGCGGCTCGCCCTGGGAGCCGGTGAGCAGCGCGACGACGCGCTCCCGCGGCAGGCTCTTCCACGAATCCGCGCGGCGGAACTCGGGCAGGCCGTCGAGGTAGCCGCACTCGCGGGCCACGTCGATCACCCGGTCCATGGCGCGGCCGACCGCGATGACCTCGCGACCGCAGGCGGCGGCGGCCTCGGCGACCGCGCGGATGCGCGCCACGTTCGACGCGAAGGTCGTCACCGCGACCCGGTGCGGCGCGTCCGCGATCAGCGTCTTCAGCGTCTCGGCGACGGTCTTCTCGCTCGGCGAGAAGCCCTCGCGCACGACGTTGGTCGAGTCGCAGACGATGGCGAGGACGCCCTCGTCCCCGAGCGCCGTGAACGCCTCCGGCGACGTCACCGAGCCGGCCACCGGGGTCGGGTCGATCTTCCAGTCGCCGGTGTGGAGGACGAGGCCCGCCGCGGTGCGGATGGCGATGGCGTTCGATTCCGGGATGGAGTGCGAGACCGGCACGTACTCGAGCTCGAACGGACCGACGGTCACGCGCCGCCCGGGCTTCACCTCCCGGAGCTCGACCTTCGGGGCGCCGGGCTCGGACAGGCGCCGGGTCTCCAGCAGGTTCTTGGCGAAGCGGGTCGCGTAGACCGGCGCCTTGAGCCGGGGCCACAGTTCCGAGATCGCCCCGATATGGTCCTCGTGCGCGTGGGTGATGAAGATCCCCAGCAGGTCCTTGCGCCGCTCCTCGATGAAGGAGAGGTCGGGGAACATCAGGTCGACGCCCGGCATCTGCTCCTCGCCGGCGAAGCCCATGCCGCAATCGACCAAGATCCACTTCCGGCCCTTCTCCGGGCCGAACCCGTAGAGCGCCGCGTTCATCCCGATCTCGCCCACGCCGCCGAGCGGCAGGAAGACCAGCTCCTCCTGTCCCTTAACCATCTGTCGTCGTCCAAACTCAGGCCGCCGTCGCGGCCGATCCGAAATGCACCTCGCCCGCCGTCACGGTATGCCGGTTCCCGTCGGGGGCGAGGATCACGAGCCGCCCCCCCTCGTCGATCGTCTCGAACACGCCCCGCAGGATGTGACCGCCGCTGTGCACCGCGATCTCCGATCCGAGACCCGCGGCCCGCGCGAGCCAGGCCGCGCGCAGGTCAGCGAAATTCCGTCCCCGGTCCCAGGCGCGCGCCCGCGCGGCCACCCGGTCCGAGAGATGTTCCAGTAGCGTCTCGGCGCCGCACGCGTAACCCGCCGCCGCCAAGCTCGCGGCCCCGAGGCCCTCCGGCGCCGCCGCGACGTTCACGCCGAAGCCGATGACCGCGGCGCGGCGCCCGCCCGGCAGCGTCTCCGCCTCCAGGAGCAGGCCGGCGAGCTTCGCCCCGCCGAGCAACACGTCGTTCGGCCATTTGAGCCTGAGAGATCGGGCTCCGGCGCCGGATCCGGTATCCGGCAGGGTGCCGCAGGCCGCCTCCAGCGCCTCGATCAGGGCGAGGCCGGCCACGAAGCCCAGCTCGGCGAGGTGGTCCGGCGCGACTCCGGCGACCGGCCAGAGCACGCTCGCCGCGAGATTGCCGGGGAGCGAGGACCAGCTGTTGCCCCGCCGGCCGCGGCCCGCCTCCTGGCGGTGCGTCACCACCCAGAGCGGGCCTGTCTCGCCGGCGCGCGCGCGCGCCACGGCCTCCGTGTTGGTGGAGCCGAGGGTGTCGTGGACGTGCAGGCGGTGGCCCTCGGCGCGCGCCGAGGGCCCGAGTCGGTAGGTCAAGGCCGTCCTAGAACAGCGACTTCGCGGCCCGGCCGGCGGCGCCGACCAGCGGTCCGGGCAGCAGGAAGAACAGCACCACCACGACGCTCGACAGGGCGAGCACGATGCGCAGGCCCGGGGCCATCGCCTCGTACGGCTCCTTCGGCTCGTCGAAGTACATGATCCGCACGACGCGCAGGTAGTAGTAGGCGCCCACCACGCTGGTCACCACGCCGATCACCGCCAGCGTCACGAGACCCGCCTTGATGGCGGCGGCGAAGACGTAGAACTTCGCGAAGAACCCGGCGAGCGGCGGGATGCCGGCGAGCGAGAACATCATCGCGGCGAGGCAGAAGGCGAGCCAGGGATGGGTCCGCGACAGGCCCGACAGGTCCTCGATCTTCTCGAACATCACGTCCCGGCGCCGGAGCGACAGGATGATCGCGAAGGTGCCGAGCGTCATCGCGAGGTAGATGATCATGTAGGTGACGAGCCCGCTGATCCCCTCCTCCGAGCCGGAGGCCAGGCCGATCAGCGCGTAGCCGATATTGCCGATCGACGAGTAGGCCATCAGGCGCTTGATCGAGGTCTGCCCGATCGCCGCGAACGAGCCGAGCGCCATCGACGCGATCGAGACGAAGATGAAGATCTGCTGCCAGATCGCCGTCACGTCCGGCATCGCGCCGATGAAGACCCGCACGGTCATCGCCACGGCGGCCATCTTGGGCGCCGAGGCGAAGAAGGCCGTCACCGGGGTCGGCGAGCCCTCGTAGACGTCGGGCGTCCACATGTGGAACGGCACGGCCGCCAGCTTGAAGCACACGCCGGCCGCCAGGAACACGATGCCCAGCACGATGCCGAACCCGGCATTCTCGTTGAGCGCCGAGACGATGCCGGGGAACGAGACCGTGCCGGTGAAGCCGTAGACCAGCGAGGCGCCGTAGAGCAGCATGCCGGAGGAGAGCGCGCCGAGCACGAAGTACTTGAGGCCGGCCTCGGTGGACTTCACGTCGTCGCGGTGGAAAGCGGCGATCACGTAGGCGGCGAGCGACTGCAGTTCCAGGCCCAGGTAGAGCGCGATCAGGTCGTTGGCCGAGACCATGACCATCATGCCGATGGTGCAGAGCACGATCAGGACCGGGAACTCGAACCGGTCGATGCGCTCGCGCTTGAAGAAGTCGTGCGCCAGCAGGATCGTCGCCGCGGATCCGAGCAGCACCAGCGACTTCATCACCTTGGCGAAGGAATCGGACACGAACGCGCCCGACAGGGTCGTGACCCGGCCGTGCACCGGCTGCGAGATCACCACCGACAGGGCGACGAGGAGCAGGGCGAGGGCGCCGATGCTCACGGTCTCGGCGGAGCGGTCGCCGCGCCACGCGCCGTAGAGGATCAGGCCCATGACGCCGACGCCGAGGATCAGCTCGGGCATGAGCGGCGCCAGCGAGGGCAGGACGGAGTGGACGGTTGTCATGGTGTCCGCCTCAGCGCGGGATCGGCAGCGCCGCGGCGGCCGTCTGGGTGTTCGAGAGCGCGGTCTTGATGCTCGCCATCAGCGCGTCGGTCGAGGGCGCGAACACGTCGAGCACGGGGGCCGGGTGAACGCCGTAGTAGATCGTCAGGACGACCAGCGGCGCCAGGATGATCTTCTCGCGGGTGTCGAGATCCAGGATGCCCTGGAGATTCGGCTTCTCCAGCTTCCCGTAGATCACCCGGGCGTAGAGCCACAGGGCGTAGGCCGCCGACAGGATGATGCCGAAGGTCGAGAAGAACGCCACGTTCGGGTTCGCCTTGAAGGCGCCGAGCATGGCCAGGAACTCGCCGACGAAGCCCGAGGTGCCCGGCAGGCCGACATTGGCCATCGTGAACACCATCATGGCCACGGCGTAGAGCGGCATCCGCTTCACGAGGCCGCCATAGGCCGATATCTCGCGGGTGTGCATCCGGTCGTAGACGACGCCGACGCAGAGGAAGAGCGCCCCCGACACGATGCCGTGGGAGATCATCAGGAACAGCGCGCCCTGGATGCCCTGCTCGTTCAGGGTGAACAGGCCCAGCGTCACGAAGCCCATATGGGCCACCGACGAGTAGGCGATCAGCTTCTTGATGTCGGTCTGCATCATCGCGGTGAGCGACGTGAAGATGATCGCGATCACCGACAGCGCGAACACGAAGGGCGCGAAGTCGTGGCTCGCCACCGGCAGCATCGGCAGCGAGATCCGGATGAAACCGTAGCCGCCCATCTTCAGGAGGATGCCCGCCAGGATCACCGAGCCGGCGGTGGGCGCCTCCACGTGGGCGTCGGGCAGCCAGGTGTGGACCGGCCACATCGGCATCTTCACCGCGAAGGAGGCGAAGAAGGCGAGCCACAGCCAGGTCTGCATTTGCACCGGGAAGCGGTACTGCAGCAGGGTCGGGATGTCGGTGGTGCCGGCCTGCCAATACATCGCCATCACGGCGAGCAGCATCAGCACCGAGCCGAGCAGGGTGTAGAGGAAGAACTTGAAGCTGGCGTAGACCCGGCGCGCGCCGCCCCAGATGCCGATGATCAGGAACATCGGGATCAGGCCCGCCTCGAAGAACAGGTAGAACAGCACCAGATCGAGGGCCGCGAAGACGCCGATCATCGTCGTCTCGAGGACGAGGAAGGCGACGAAGTACTCCTTCACCCGGAAGTGGATCGAGTGCCACGAGGCGCCGATGCAGAACGGCATCAGGAACGTGGTCAGCAGGATCAGCGGCATCGAGAAGCCGTCGACGCCGAGCTTGAACCGGATCGTCTCGGTGAGCCACGCGTGGCTCTCCACGAGCTGGAAGCTCGACGAGGCGGTGTCGTAGCGGCTCCACGCCACCAGGGAGAGCAGGAAGGTGACGATCGTGGTGGCGAGCGCGGCCCAGCGGCTGTTGCGCGCGACCGACTCCTCGTCGCCGTTCAGCGTCAGGATGAAGGCCGCGCCGCAGAGCGGCACGATCAGCAGGCCGGAGAGGATGCCGAGGCCGAGCATGTCAGTGTGCACCCTTGGGCAGGCCGGACATCAGGTACCAGCTGATCAGGCCGGCGACGCCGATGAGCATGACGAAGGCGTAGTGGTAGACGTAGCCGGTCTGGAGACGGACCACCCCGCGGGTCACGTCCACGACGCGCGCCGCGATCCCGTTCGGCCCGAGGCCGTCGATGATCCGGCCGTCGCCCTGCTTCCAGAGGAACAGGCCGAAATCCTTGGCCGGGCGGACGAAGATCCGGTCGTAGATCTCGTCGAAGTACCACTTGTTGAGCAGGAACCGGTACAGCGACGGCTGCTGCGCGGCGAGCGCGCCCGGCAGTTCCGGCCGGCGGATGTACATCCAGTAGGCCACGACGAAGCCGAGGATCAGCATGATCAGCGGCGAGTACGAGACCAGCGCCGGGACGTCGTGGATCTCGTGCATGATGTGGTTGTTCGGCCCGTGCGCCAGGGCGTGGCCCCAGAACGCCTCCATCCCCTCGCCGATGAAGCGGTTGTGGAAGATGATCCCGGCGAACAGCGCGCCGAAGGCGAGCACCGCGAGCGGGATCGTCATCACCAGCGGGCTCTCGTGGGGCGTGTGGTCGCCGTGGTGGCCGTGCCCGTGATGGTCGTCGGCGACGAGGTCGCTCTTGTGGGCCGGCTCGATGTCGTGGCCCTTGTCGTCGTGGGCGACGCCCTCGGTGTGCCCGGGCGCGCCGTCGGCCTCGTGGGCCATGGTCGCGTGGGCCGTGGTCGCGTGGGCGACCGCGGGCGCGTGGTGCTGATCGTGGGCGGCGTGGGCGCCCCAGCGGGCCGGACCCTCGAAGGTCATGAAGAACAGGCGCCAGGAGTAGAACGAGGTGAAGAACGCCGCCACCACGGTGCACAGGAAGGCGAGCGTGTGCCCGGGGCGGGTCGAGGCGTAGGCCGCCTCGATGATCGCGTCCTTCGAGTAGTAGCCGGCCGTGTAGGGGAAGCCGATCAGCGCGAGCGAACCGATCGCCATCATGGCGCTGGTGTAGGGGATGTAGCGGCGCAGGCCGCCCATGTTCCGCATGTCCTGCTCGTGGTGCATCGCGTGGATGACCGAGCCGGCGCCGAGGAACAGCAGCGCCTTGAAGAAGGCGTGGGTGAACAGGTGGAACACGCCGGCCGCGTAGGCGCCGACGCCGAGCGCCACGAACATGTAGCCGAGCTGCGAGCAGGTCGAGTAGGCGATCACCCGCTTGATGTCGTTCTGCACGAGGCCGATCGTGGCCGCGAACAGGGACGTGATGCCGCCGATCACCGTCACGACGATCAGCGCGTTCGGCGCCTCCTCGAAGAGCGGCGACAGGCGGGCGACCATGAACACGCCGGCGGTCACCATGGTGGCGGCGTGGATCAGCGCCGAGACCGGGGTCGGGCCCTCCATGGCGTCGGGCAGCCACGTGTGCAGCAGGAACTGCGCCGACTTGCCCATGGCGCCCATGAACAGCAGCAGGCAGGCCAGCGTCAGCGCGTTCCAGTCGTAGCCGAGGAGGTGGAAGCTGAGCGTCTTGATCGCGTCGACCTTGCCGAAGACGGCGTCGAACGCCACCGAGCCGGTCAGCACGAAGACCAGGAAGATGCCGAGCGAGAAGCCGAAATCGCCGACGCGGTTGACGATGAACGCCTTCATGGCGGCGGCGTTGGCCGAGGGCTTCTCGTACCAGAAGCCGATCAGCAGGTACGAGGCGAGGCCCACGCCTTCCCAGCCGAAGAACATCTGGACGAGGTTGTCGGCCGTCACCAGCATCAGCATGGCGAAGGTGAACAGCGACAGGTAGGCGAAGAAGCGCGGCCGGTGCGGATCCTCCTCCATGTAGCCCACGGAGTAGAGGTGCACGAGGGTCGAGACGGTGGTCACGACGACCAGCATCACCCGGGTCAGGGTGTCGACCTTGAAGGCCCAGTCGACCTGGAGGTCGCCGGCCGCGAACCAGGACGCCACCTGCACGCGCTCGGCCGGCCCGCCGTCGATGAACACGCCCCAGGCGATCAGCGCCGTGAAGGCGAGGAAGGACGTGGTGATGTACTCACAGGCCCGCGCCCCGATGTACCGGCCGAACAGGCCGGCGATCAGGAAGCCGATGAGCGGGAAGAAGACGATCGCGTGATACATCGCTCTCTTGCAGTCCGTCCTCCGGGCCGGCCGCGAAGCGGCGGCGTCCGGATGTCACTCGGGGCGCGCGAAGGGGAAGGCCCTAGCCCTTCATCATGCTGACGTCTTCCACCGCGATCGAGCCGCGGTTGCGGAAGAACACCACCAGGATGGCGAGGCCGATCGCCGATTCGGCGGCCGCGACGGTCAGCACGAACAGGGCGAAGACCTGTCCGGTGATGTCGTTCAGCTGCGTCGAGAAGGCGACGAGGTTGATGTTGACCGAGAGTAGGATCAGCTCGACCGACATCAGGATGACGATGATGTTCTTGCGGTTGATGAAGATGCCGAGCACGCCGAGCGTGAACAGGATCGCCGCGACGGTGAGGTAGTGGCTCAGGCCGATCATCGTTCGATTCCTCCGGCTCTCATCAGCGCGCGCATCAGACCTCGACACCCTGGCGCGAGGGGACCTTGCGGGTCTCGACCGCCATGGCCTGGGTGCGGGCGTTCTGGACCGCGATGTTCTGGCGCTTGACGCCCGGCCGGTCGCGCAGCGTCAGCACGATGGCGCCGATCATGGCGACCAGCAGGATCAGGCCGGCGAGCTGGAAGAAGTAGGCGTAGTCCGTGTAGATCACGCGGCCCAGCGCCTGGGCGTTGGTCAGGTTCTCGGCCGAGGCGACGTTGCCGAGCGGGGCCTGGACGAGGCCCGGATCGATGCTCCACGAGCCGACGACCAGCAGGATCTCGACCAGGAAGATCGCGCCGATCAGGGCGCCGATCGGGAGATACTGCTGGAAGCCCTGGCGAAGCTCGGCGAAATCGACGTCGAGCATCATCACCACGAACAGGAACAGCACCGCGACCGCGCCGACGTAGACGACCACGAGGATCATCGCGAGGAACTCGGCGCCCATCAGGACGAACAGTCCGGCGGCGTTCACGAAGGCGAGGATCAGGAACAGCACCGAGGCGACGGGATTGCGCGAGGCGATCACCATGAAGCCCGACGCGACCGTGATGCTCGCGAACAGATAGAAGAAGGCGGCTGCTGCGGTCATGCGCTGATCGGGATCGGCCGCCGGAGCGGCCCCTTCTGCCGTGCGTGGAGACGGTCCGCGGCGGGCGGCCCGTCTATAGAACCCGGTCGACGGGGGCACAACAGCGCCCCCGGCATGGCTCTAGAGCATCGCACCGGAACCGGGAACCGGTGAGATGCTCTAGAGCCTTGTTTTCGCGTCATCTTCTGCCGGGCACCGGCGACCGGTGCCCGGGACGATGGCTCAGCGATACGGCGCGTCCATCGCGATGTTGCGGGCGATCTCGCGCTCCCAGCGGTCACCGTTCAGCAGGAGCTTCTGCTTGTCGTAGAGAAGCTCCTCGCGGGTCTCCACCGAGAACTCGAAGTTCGGCCCTTCCACGATGGCGTCCACCGGGCAGGCCTCCTGGCACATGCCGCAGTAGATGCACTTCACCATGTCGATGTCGTAGCGCGTCGTGCGGCGGGTGCCGTCGTTGCGCCGAGGGCCCGCCTCGATGGTGATCGCCTGTGCCGGGCAGATCGCCTCGCAGAGCTTGCACGCGATGCAGCGCTCTTCGCCGTTCGGGTAGCGGCGCAGCGCGTGCTCGCCCCGGAAGCGCGGTCCGCGGTGGCCCATCTCGAAGGGGTAGTTGATCGTGGCCTTCGGCTTGAAGAAGTAGCGCATGCCGAGGATCATCCCGGACACGAACTCCTTCAGGAGGAGGCTCTTGGCGACCTGATCGAGCTTCATGCCCGGATCTCCGATGCGAAGGGTGGGCTCAGGCGCCCGGCGCGAGGCCGGTCAGCTTGAGCACGAAGGCGACGACGACGACCGAGATCAGGGAGATCGGCAGGAAGACCTTCCAGCCGAGGCGCATGAGCTGATCGTAGCGGTAGCGGGGCACGATGGACTTCACCATCGCGAACAGGAAGAACAGGAAGCTCGCCTTCAGGACGAACCAGATCACGCCGGGCACCCAGGTGAAGGGCGCGAACGGGATCGGGGACAGCCAGCCGCCCAGGAACAGCACGGTGCCCAGCGCGCACATGCTCATGATGGCGACGTACTCGCCGAGCATGAACAGCAGGTACGGCGTCGAGGAGTACTCGACCATGTAGCCGGCCACGAGTTCCGACTCCGCCTCCGGCAGGTCGAAGGGCGGGCGGTTGGTCTCGGCGAGCGCCGAGACGAAGAACACCACGAACATCGGGAACAGCCACAGCCAGTACCAGCCGAACAGGCCGAGGCTGGTGTCCTGCGCCATCACGATGCGCGAGAGGTTGAGCGAGCCGGCGCAGAGCAGCACGCAGATGATCACGAAGCCGAGCGAGACCTCGTAGGAGATCATCTGGGCCGCCGAGCGCAGGGCGCCGAGGAAGGCGTATTTCGAGTTCGACGCCCAGCCGCCCATGATGACGCCGTACACGCCGAGCGACGAGATCGCGAAGATGTAGGTGATGCCGACATTGATGTCGGCGATCGCCCAGCCGTCCGCGAGCGGGATCACCGCCCAGCTCGACAGGGCGAGCATCGCGAAGACCAGCGGCGCCAGCAGGTAGATCGCCTTGTTGGCGCCCGCCGGGATCACCGGCTCCTTGATCACGAACTTGATCAGGTCGGCGAAGGACTGGAACAGGCCGAACGGCCCGACCACGTTCGGGCCGCGGCGGAGCTGCACCGCCGCCCAGATCTTGCGGTCGGCGAGCAGCGCGTAGGCGATGAAGACGAGCAGTGCCGACAGCAGCACGAAGCTCTTCAGCACGATCAGGAGCACGGTCCCGAGGATTTCGAGCGGCGTCATCGGTCTTGAGCTCCTACTCGGCCGCCGCGAGGGGCCGCGCCTCGGCGGCGCGCTCCCGGGCGAGGCGCGAGCACTCCGCGAGGATCCGCGAGGCGCGGGCGATCGGGTTGGTGAGGTAGAAGTCGGTCACGGGCGACGCGAAGGCCGGACCGGTCGCGGTGCCGCCGAGGCCGGCGAGCCGGTCGACCGCCTCGGTCACGTTGCCCGGCTCGACGGCGCCGACCGCCGCCAGATGCGGGTGGGCGGCGTAGAGCGCGCGGCGCAGCGCGGTCAGCGAGTCGAACGGCAGGCGCTTGCCCAGCACGTCCGAGAGCGCGCGCAGGATCGCCCAGTCCTCGCGGGCGTCGCCCGGCGGGAAGGCGGCGCGGTTGCCCATCTGGACCCGGCCCTCGGTGTTCACCCACGTCGCCGACTTCTCGCTGTAGGCGGCCCCCGGCAGGATCACGTCGGCGCGGGCGGCGCCGCGGTCGCCGTGGCTGCCCTGGTAGACCACGAAGGCGCCCGGGGCGACGTCGCGCTCGTCGGCGCCGAGGTTGAACAGGACGTCGAGCGCGCCCGGCTCCAGCATCTGCGCGAAGGTCAGGCCGCCCTCCCCCGGCACGAAGCCGAGATCGAGCGCGCCGACGCGGGCGGCGGCCGTGTGCAGCACGCCGAAGCCGTTCCATTCGGCCGAGACCGCGCCGATCTCCTTCGCGAGGGAGGCGGCCGCCGCCAGAACGCCCGGCGCCGCATCGGCACCGACGATGACGAGCGGCGCCTTCGCCCCCTTGAGCACGTCGAGGAAGCTGTGCTCGCCGCGGGCGAGCGCCGCCAGCGAATCGGGGCCGGCGCCGATGTAGTGGCTCGGATAGGTCAGGTCGACCGGCTCGCCGATCACGCCCACCGCCAGCGGCGCCATGCGCCAGCGCTTGCGGATGCGGACGTTCAGCAGCGAGGCCTCGGTGCGCGGGTTGGCGCCGACGATCAGGATCGCGTCCGCCGCCTCGATGCCGGGAATCGTCGGGTTGAAGATGTAGGAGGCGCGGCCCAGCGCCGGGTCGAGGCCGGCATCGGTCTGGCGGCAGTCGAGGTTCGGCGAGCCGAGGCTCTTGATCAACTCGCGGAGCGCGAAGATCTCCTCGACGCCCGCGAGGTCGCCGACGACCGCGCCGACGCGCTTCGGATCCGCGCCCTTCACCTTCGCGGCGATGGCCTGGAACGCCTCACCCCAGGAGGCGGGCCGCAGCCGGCCGTTCTCGCGCAGGTACGGACGGTCGAGGCGCTGCATCCGCAGCCCGTCGATGTGGTAGCGGGTCTTGTCGGAGATCCACTCCTCGTTGATCTCCTCGCTGATCCGCGGCTCGATCTGCATGACCTCGCGGCCGCGGGTATCGATGCGGATCGACGAGCCGACCGCGTCCATCACGTCGACCGACTCGGTCTTGTTCAGCTCCCAGGGGCGGATGTTGTAGCTCTGCGGCCGGTGCACGAGGGCGCCCACCGGGCAGAGGTCGGCGACGTTGCCCTGGAGCTCCGAGGCCATCGACTGCTCGAGGTAGCTGGTGATCTCCATGTCCTCTCCGCGGCCGATGGCGCCGAGGTCGGGCACGCCCGCCACCTCGGCGAGGAAGCGCACGCAGCGGGTGCAGTGGATGCAGCGATTCATCGCCGTCCGCACCAGCGGGCCGATATGCTTCTCCTCGACCGCCCGCTTGTTCTCCGTGTAGCGGGTCGAATCGACCCCGTAGGCCATGGCCTGGTCCTGCAAGTCGCAATGGCCGCCCTGGTCGCAGATCGGGCAGTCGAGCGGGTGGTTGATGAGGAGGAACTCCATCACCCCCTCGCGGGCCTTCTTGGTGCCCTGCGAGCGCGTCAGCACCTCCGGCGGCTCGCCGTTCGGGCCGGGGCGACAATCCTTCACCGCATAGGCGCAGGAGGCCACGGGCTTCGGCGCGCCCTTCAGCTCGACGAGGCACATGCGGCAATTGCCGGCGATCGACAGGCGCTCGTGGAAGCAGAAGCGCGGGATCTCGGCCCCCGCGGCCTCGCAGGCCTGGAGCAGCGTGTAATCGGCGGGGACGTCGACCTCGGTGCCGTCGACGAGGATTTTTGTCATCGGATCGTCTCGTAAACTGGCCCAAACGCGCGAGGCCGGATCCCACCCACACCCTCATCCCGAGGTGCGCGGCGTGGCCGAGCCTCGAAGGAGATGTCCAGCCCGCCTCGCGCTCTCCGGAGGCCTCCTTCGAGGCCCGCTGTCGCGGGCACCTCGGGATGAGGCTGTGGGTTGGACACCGGCATCGTGCTCCTACTCCGCGGCCATCGGCACAGGCTCGCTGTGCGGGTTGGCCGTGTAGCGGTCGATGCGCTTCTCGATCTCAGGGCGGAAATGCTTGATCAGGCCCTGGATCGGCCAGGCTGCCGCGTCGCCCAGCGCGCAGATCGTGTGGCCCTCGATCTGCTTGGTCACCTCGAACAGCATGTCGATCTCGCGCTTCTGGGCGCGGCCCTCGGTCATGCGCTGCATGACCCGCCACATCCAGCCGGTGCCCTCGCGGCAGGGCGTGCACTGGCCGCAGGATTCGTGCTTGTAGAAGTACGAGATCCGGGTGATCGCCGCGACGATGTCGGTGGACTTGTCGAGCACGATCACCGCCGCGGTGCCGAGGCCGGAGCCCAGGTTGCGCAGGGTGTCGAAGTCCATCTTGGCGTCGACGATCTGCTCGGCCGGCACCAGCGGCACCGAGGAGCCGCCCGGGATCGAGCACAGCAGGTTGTCCCAGCCGCCGCGCATGCCGCCGCAATGGCGATCGATGAGCTCGCGGAAGGTGATGCCCAGCTCCTCCTCGACGTTGCACGGCTTGTTGACGTGCCCGGAGACGCAGAACAGCTTCGTGCCGGTGTTGTTCTTGCCGCCGAGCCCGGCGAACCATGCACCGCCCCGGCGCAGGATCGTGCCGGCGACCGCGATCGACTCCACGTTGTTCACCGTCGTGGGGCAGCCGTAGAGGCCCATATTGGCCGGGAACGGCGGCTTCAGCCGCGGCATGCCCTTCTTGCCCTCGAGGCTCTCGATGAGCGCCGTCTCCTCGCCGCAGATATAGGCGCCTGCGCCGTGGTGGACGTAGATGTCGAACGGGTAGTCGTGGACGTTCGACTGGCCGACGAGGCGGGCCGCGTAGGCCTCGTCCACGGCCTTCTGGAGGGCGTGCTTCTCGGCGACGTACTCGCCGCGGATGTAGATGTAGCAGGCATGCGCGTTCATCGCGAAGCAGGCCAGCATGCAGCCCTCGATCAGGAGATGCGGGTCGTGCCGCATGATCTCCCGGTCCTTGCAGGTGCCCGGCTCCGACTCGTCGGCGTTGACCACGAGGTAGTGCGGGCGCCCGTCGGACTTCTTGGGCATGAACGACCATTTGAGGCCGGTGGGGAAGCCCGCGCCGCCGCGGCCGCGCAGGCCCGAGGCCTTCATCTCCTCGATGATCCAGTCGCGGCCCTGCTCCAGCAGGAACTTGGTCCCGTCCCAGGCGCCACGCTTCTTGGCGGCCTCCAGGCCCGGCGAGTGCAGCCCGTAGAGGTTGGTGAAGATGCGATCCTGATCCGACAGCATGTCCGAAAATCCCTCAGCTGACCGGAGCGTCGGTGATGTCGAGGCGGCGCTCGATGCGGGCGAGCCGCACATCGAGGGCACCGAACGCCTCGTAGAGATTGCCAATATCAGTCTGCACAGCGTTCATCTGGAGCTGCTGCGCCTGCTGGTTGCCACGCACGCCCTTCAGCTCGCCACGAACTTCTCGCAGGCCCTCTTCCATGTTGCCAAGGCGCGCCTGCACGGCCTTCAGCACCTCATAGATCAGCTCATTCGTCACCGCGGCCATGGCGTCACGCTCCGGTGCCCGACAGGGCCTTGGCCTGCCCCACCCAGTCCTCCCGGTCGATGCGACCCGGGAACGCGAGGTAGGTGCCGACCCAGGTGATTTCGTCGCGGGACCAAGCGGCGATCTGGTCGAAATGGTAGATGCCGAGGCCGTTCAGGCGCTGGCTGTTGCCCGGACCGATGCCCTTGATCCGGGTGAGATCGTCCGGCTGCCCGGCCCGAGCCGCGTCCAGCCCCGGGGGGCGCTTGCCGACCGCGTCGGCCTTCTGCTCGGGGCTTGCATCCTTCGGCAGGGCCGCGAGCGCGCCGGCGACGCGGGCCTCCTCGGCCTCGGCCGCCACCTCGCCCTCGCTCGCGCCGGAAGCCTCCGGCTGCTGCGGGACGGCATCACGGTCCGGCACTTCCTGATGGCCCTGCTCGCCTGCGGCGGGCTCGCCCTCGGCGACGCGCTTGGCCGGCGAGTCGAGCACGTCCGCGTCGCCCTGCCGGGCCGATCCATGTTTGGCAGTGGAGCGGCCGCGCTCGGCCGCGTCGGCGCGATCCTCGGGCTTGACCGGTTCCTCGCCGCTGGCGGCGCGCTGGGCCGGTGCATCGCTCACGGTCCGCTCGACCGGGCGGCCGGCATCGGGCCGAGCCGGCTTCGGGTTCGTTGCGGCCTGTTGCGCGCCGGCGGCAGCCTCACCGGTCTTGGCGGCCGGATCCTCGGCCTTGCCCGCCTCCTCGAAGCGCTTGCGCCAAGCGCCGACCCGGGACCCGTCGAACAGGGTCGGATCGGTGAGGGTGTTCACCGCGCCCTGCGGCTCCGACGAGACGCGCCCGGTCTGAGAGCCGATCTTCACGGGCCGGCCGGCCGCGAGGTCGTCCATCAGCGTGCCGAGCGATTCGGGCGTCAGGTCCTCGTAATAATCCTGGTTGATCTGCACCATCGGCGCGTTGCAGCAGGCGCCCAGGCACTCGACCTCCAGCCAGGAGAAGGTGCCGTCCGCCGAGACGTGGCCGGGCGGCCCGAGCCGGTCGTGGAGCATCTCCTTCAGCCCGCGCGCGCCGCAGGAATCGCACGGGACCGTGCCGCAGACCTGGATCCAGTAGCGCCCCACCGGCTCCAGCGCGAACATCGTGTAGAAGGTCGCGACCTCCAGCACGCGGATGTTCGGCATGCCGAGTTCGGCCGCCACCGCCTCGATCGCCGCCCGCGGCAGCCAGCCGCCGTTCTGCTCCTGGGCCTTCCACAGGAGCGAGATCACCGCGGAGGCCTGACGGCCTTCCGGGTACTTGGCGATCTGGGTCTTCGCCCACTCGGCGTTCTCGGGCGAGAACGCGAAGCTCTCGGGCTGCTCGGAGGCGGGGGCGAGTCTGCGGTTGGCCATCGCTTGAGTCTTACCGATCCACTTCGCCGAACACGATGTCGAGCGTGCCGAGCACGCAGGACACGTCGGCGAGAAGGTGCCCGCGGCACATCCAGTCCATCGCCTGCAGATGCGCGAAGCCCGGCGCGCGTATCTTGCAGCGATACGGCTTGTTGGTCCCGTCGGACACCAGGTACACGCCGAACTCGCCCTTCGGCGCCTCGACCGCGGCGTAGACCTCGCCCTCGGGCACGTGGAAGCCCTCGGTGTAGAGCTTGAAGTGGTGGATGAGCGCCTCCATCGAGCGCTTCATCTCCCGGCGCGGCGGCGGCGCGAACTTGCCGTCGACGGAGGCGATCGGCCCCTGGCCGGCGGGCTCGCGCAGCTTGGCGACGCATTGCTTCATGATGCGCACGGATTCGCGCATCTCCTCCATCCGGATCACCTGGCGATCGTAGGTGTCGCCGTTCTTCCCGACGGGGATGTCGAACTCCATCTCCTCGTAGCACTCGTAGGGCTGCGCCTTGCGCAGGTCCCACGGGATGCCCGAGCCGCGCACCATCACGCCCGAGAAGCCCCACTCCATCGCCTCGTCGACTGACACGATGCCGATATCGACGTTGCGCTGCTTGAAGATGCGGTTGGCCATGACGAGGTCGTCGAGGTCCTGGACGACCTGCAGGAACGGGTCGCAGAACGCGTCGATGTCGTCGATGAGCTTCGGCGGAAGGTCCTGGTGGACGCCGCCGGGCCGGAAATAGTTGGCGTGGAGACGGGCGCCGGAGGCCCGCTCGTAGAAGATCATCAGCTTCTCGCGCTCCTCGAAGCCCCAGAGCGGGGGCGTGAGGGCGCCGACGTCCATCGCCTGCGTGGTGACGTTGAGCAGGTGCGACAGCAGGCGGCCGATCTCGCAGAACAGCACGCGGATCAGCTGCGCGCGGCGCGGCACCTCGATCCCGGCGAGCTTCTCGATCGCCAGGCAGAAGGCGTGCTCCTGGTTCATCGGCGACACGTAGTCGAGCCGGTCGAAATAGGGCGTCGCCTGCAGGTAGGTCTTGTACTCGATCAGCTTCTCGGTGCCGCGGTGGAGCAGCCCGATATGCGGGTCGACCCGCTCGACCACCTCGCCGTCGAGTTCCAGCACGAGGCGCAGCACGCCGTGCGCCGCCGGGTGCTGCGGGCCGAAGTTGATCGCGAAGTTGCGGATGTTGTGTTCTGTCACCGACGGTCTCCGCGGCTCAAGCCGACGTCTTCTCGTCGCCGGGGAGCACGTAGTCGGTGCCTTCCCACGGGGACAAGAAGTCGAAGTTCCGGAATTCCTGCGTCAGCTGCACCGGCTCGTAGACCACCCGCGCCTGGTCCTGGTCGTAGCGGACCTCGACGAAGCCGGTGAGCGGGAAGTCCTTGCGCAGGGGGTGCCCCTCGAAGCCGTAATCGGTGAGCAGGCGGCGCAGGTCGGGATGGCCCGAGAACAGGATCCCGTAGAGGTCGTAGGTCTCGCGCTCGTACCAGTTGGCCGCCGGGAAGACCTCGATCACCGAGGGGACCGGTGTCACCTCGTCGGTCTGCACCTTCACCCGGATGCGCAGGTTATGGCGCAGGGAGAGCAGGTGGTAGACCACGTCGAAGCGCTTCTCGCGCTGCGGGTAGTCCACGCCGCATATGTCGATGAAGTTGCGGAACGCGCAGGCCGGATCGTCGCGCAGGTAGGTCAGCGCGTAGACGATGTCGGAGGCCTGGACCACCAGCGTCAGCTCGCCGAACGCGATATTGTGGGACACGACCGCCGGGCCGAGGGCGCCGAGGACGCGCTCGGCCAGGGCCGAGACGGCGTCGTCGCCGTAGGCCGGCTGGGTGTGGGGCAGGATCGAGATGCCGTTCGTCATGGCCGCTCCTCAGCGCTCGATCGTGCCGGTCCGGCGGATCTTCTTCTGCAGCAGCAGCACGCCGTAGAGCAGCGCCTCGGCGGTGGGCGGGCAGCCGGGCACGTAGATGTCCACCGGCACCACCCGGTCGCAGCCGCGCACCACCGAGTAGGAGTAGTGATAGTAGCCGCCGCCGTTGGCGCAGGAGCCCATGGAGATGACGTAGCGCGGCTCCGGCATCTGGTCGTAGACCTTGCGCAGAGCCGGGGCCATCTTGTTGGTGAGCGTGCCGGCGACGATCATCACGTCGGACTGGCGCGGCGAGCCGCGGGGGGCGAAGCCGAATCGCTCGCAATCGTAGCGCGGCATCGACATCTGCATCATCTCGACCGCGCAGCAGGCGAGACCGAAGGTCATCCACATCAGCGAGCCCGTGCGGGCCCAGTTGATCAGCTCGTCCGTGGTGGTGAGCAGGAAACCCCGGTCGGCCAGCTCGTCGCTGATCGACAGGAAGGTCGGGTCGTCCGCGCCGATCGGGCGGCCGGTGTTGGGATCGATGATCCCCTTCGGCTGGGGCGCGATCGCGGGGGCGCGGTTGGTGTCGGTGATCAGGGCCATCGGCGACTCAAGAAATCTGTGCGGGCGGCGAGCGGCGGGACATCAATCCCATTCGAGGGCGCCCTTGCGCCACTCGTAGACGAAACCGACGGTCAGCACGCCCAGGAAGACGATCATCGACCAGAAGCCGAACCAGCCCAGATCCCCGAAGGTGATCGCCCAAGGGAAGAGGAACGCGACCTCGAGGTCGAAGATGATGAACAGGATGGCGACGAGGTAGAAGCGCACGTCGAACTTCATGCGGGCGTCGTCGAAGGCGTTGAAGCCGCACTCGTAGGCCGAGAGCTTCTCGGGATCGGGGCTCTTGAAGGCCACCAGGAACGGCACGACCAGGAGCGCCGTGGCGATGAACAGCGCCACGCCGATGAACACGATGAGCGGCAGGTAATCCGCCAACAATCCGGTCATGCCAGGGCCTCGCGAGACGAGTGAAACCGCGGTGCGACGCCGACCCGGATCCGCCCGTGGAATTGTTCTTATGCCAGGATGCGCGCGGCCGGAGGCTTAGTCGAGCCGCCGGCCCGTGACAATGGCTTGTCGCGTCGCACAAAGCGCGCTGTCAGCCATCCTGTCGGTCGTCCTGTCGGACATGTCCGAGATGGGCTTGCGCGGCGCCGGCGCAACACGACGGAAGCGCGCAGGCCCGAGTCGGGGGGCTGGTATGCCTGCGGCGGCGGTCGCGGATCGAGGCCGATGCGAATCCGTGCGGGACGCGCTTGACAGGGCACCGGGCGCCCCATAAACCCCGCCCCGTCGCCGGGCAAAATGCCCCTTCGAAGCGACCACGCCGTGCGGGCGTAGCTCAGTTGGTTAGAGTGCCGGCCTGTCACGCCGGAGGTCGCGGGTTCGAGCCCCGTCGCCCGCGCCACGTCCCCCCATATCACCATCAGAAACCGTTTCGCGGCGCACCGTGCCGACGCGCAGTCGCGCGTGCCAGAGCGGGACGGGTGACGGCTCGGCCGTGCGGTCAGGCCACCTTCGACGATTCGGGGACAGGACTCGGCGGAGCGACCGCGCCCGGCCGCGTCCCGCGCAGGCTGAGGGCGATTCCCGTCAGGATCAGGCCTCCCCCGGCCAGGATGTCGGCGCTCAGCGGTTCGCCCAGGACGAGATGCGTGCTCAGGATGCCGGCCACCGGCACCAGCAGGGCGAAGGGGGTCACGGCAGCCGCCGGGTAACGGGTCAGGAGCCCGTTCCAGAGGCCGAAGGCGAGGAGCGTCGTCGGGTAGGCCTGGAACGCGACCGATCCGATCGCCCCCCAGCTCGGATGCGCCAGCGCCGTGAGCGCCCCGGGGCCCTCGACGATCAGCGACAGGATCAGCAGGGGCGGCGTGGTGGCGAGGCTGCTCCAGACCATCAGCGCCAGCCGGTCGACCCGGCCGATCCGCTTCGCGACGACGTTCGCGCTGGCCCAGGACAGGGCCGCGCCGACGACGAGGATCAGCGGGCCGAGCGGGGCGCCCCCGCCCCGCCCGAGCGCCACCGCGGCGACGCCGAGGAGCGCGATGCTGCCGCCCAGGATCTGCCGTCGGCGCGGGCGCTCCCCCTGCAGCGCCCAGGCGAGCGCCACGGTGAACGGGACCTGGACCTGGATGAGGAGCGACGACAGCCCGGCCGGCATGCCGAGGCGGATCGCCGTCATGAGCAGCCCGAACTGGCCGACCCCGAGGGCGAGGCCGAACCCCGCCACCAGGGCGACGGGGGCCCGGGGCGGCCGGATCACCAGCGCCGCCGGCAGCGCCGCGAAGCCGAAGCGCAGGGCGCACAGCATCAGCGGCGGCACCGTCTCCAGGCCCACCTTGATGGCCACGAAGGCCAGTCCGAGGATCGTGACCACCAGGATTGCGGCGAGCCCGTCGCGCAGCGTCATGCGCGCACCCTACGCCGCACGCCGCCGCGTCACCACCGCGTCACCACCGCGTCACCACCGCGTCACCACGGCCGTACGGCCGCCCGGGCGTGGCGTCGCTCGTCGCGCCGGCCGACCAGCAGGTGGATCGCGTCGCCGGTGCCCGGCACGCAGGCATCGGCCACGTCCTGCCGCGTCAGGCCGATATCCTTCAGTTCCCGGTCCGACAGGGTCGACAGGCGCTGGATCACGCGCCGGTTCATCGCCGCCCGCGTCAGGCCCGCGCGCACCTCCGCGGCGACCGTCAGCACGGGCCCGGCCATCCGGGCGAGCCATCCGCCGCGCGATCTGATCCGGGATCCGATCCGCGTTTCCAGGGCGGCGGTCTCTGTCAGGCACTGAGTCATGGATCCCCTCCTCCATCGTTCCGGGGCGTCGCGATCCTGGCGGGCGGGGGCTGGCGGCGACAGGAACACTTCGGTACGGTTCGGAAGAATTGTCCGGACGAAAGAGCAGTACGGATGGCGGTCGCAGTCAGAAGCCCCGGGACGCGCGTCGAGGCCGTGGTCGGCGAGATCCGCGAGCGGATCGCGGCGCGGCGGCTGGTCCCGGGCGTGCGGATCCCCTCGGTCCGGGCCTTCGCGGAGACGATGGGCGTCTCGAAATCCACCGTCGTGGAGGCCTACGAGCGCCTCGCCGCCGAGGGCGCGGTGGTGCCGCGGCCGGGCTCGGGCTTCTACGTCGCCGGCAAGACCCGGCCGCTCTCGCTCCAGGCGATGGGGCCGCGCCTCGACCGGATCGTCGACCCGCTCTGGATCACCCGGCAGGCGCAGCAGGCCGGCTCCGACCAGCTGAAGCCCGGGGCCGGCTGGCTGCCCGATTCCTGGATGCCCCACGAGGCGATCCGCCGGGGCCTGCGCCGGGTGGCCCGGGCCGACCTCGCCGAGATGACCAATTACGACCGGCCCCTGGGCTACGAGCCCCTGCGCCACCAGATCGCCCGCAAGGTCGGCGAGAAGGGCGTCGGCGCCGAGCCCGACCAGATCGTGCTGGTCGAATCGGCCACGCAGGCGCTCGACCTTGTCTGCCGGTTCCTGCTCCAGCCCGGCGACACCGTGCTGGTCGACGATCCCTGCTACTTCAACTTCCTGGCGCTGCTGCGCGCGCAGCGCGTCGCGGTGGTCGGCGTGCCGATCACGCCGGAGGGGCCGGACCTGCAGGCGCTCGCGATCCTGCTGGAGCAGCACCGGCCGCGCTTCTATCTGACCAACGCCGCCCTCCAGAACCCGACCGGGGCGAGCCTCGCGCCGACCGTGGCGCACCGGCTCCTCAAGCTGTGCGAGGCGCACGACACGCTCATCGTCGAGGACGAGATCTTCGGCGACCTCGAGCCCGAGGCCGCCCCGCGGCTCGCCGGCTTCGACGGGCTGGAGCGGGTGATCCAGATCGGCAGCTTCTCCAAGACCCTGTCGGCGGCCGCGCGCTGCGGCTGGATCGCGCTCCGGGCCGACTGGGTCGAGCCGCTGGTCGATCTCAAGCTCGCCCTCAGCCTCGGCAACGGCCACATCACGGCCGCGCTGGTGCACGCGCTGATCACCGAGGGCGCCTACCGGCGGCACCTCGCCGAGACCCGCCGCCGGCTCGCCGGCGCGATGGTGCAGGCCTCCGCGGAGCTGCGCGCCTGCGGCCTCGAGACCTGGGCGCAGCCCCGGGGCGGCTTCTTCCTGTGGATGCGGCTGCCCGACGGGCGCGACGGCGCCGACGTCGCCCGCCGGGCGCTGGCCCGCGGCATGGTGCTGGCGCCCGGGACCTCGTTCAGCCTGTCGGATGCGTGGAACGGCTACATGCGCTTCAACGTGGCCCACTGCGCCGATCCGCGGATCCGGCCGATCCTGCGGGAGGCGCTGGGCTGAGGGGCGCGGTCAGGCCGGCAGCCGCAGCTCCGCCCGCAGGCCGCCGAGATCCGACCGCCCGAGGCTCAGGCCGCCGCCGTACAGCTCGGCGAGCTCCAGGGTGATCGGCAGCCCGAAGCCGTGGCCCGGCACTCCCTCGTCGAGGCGGCGGCCCCGGGCCATGACGGCGGGGGCCGCCGCCGGGGCGAGGCCGGGCCCCCCCTCCTCCACCCCCCCGGCCACCGCGCGCCCGCGCCGTCGCGGAGACCCGCACGCGGCTGCGGCACCAGCGGCAGGCATTGTCCACGAGGTTGCCGAGCATCTCGTCGAGATCCTGGCCCTCACAGGAGACCGAGAGCGTCTCCGAGACGTCGAGGTCGATCGCCGCGCCCTTCTCGGCGTGGATTCGGCTCAGCGCCGCGCGCAGGTCCGACAGCCGGGGCGCCAGGGCGGTGCGGCCCCGGGCCGAGCCCGCCAGGGCCGCGGCCCGGGCGCGCCGGAGGTGGTGGCGCACCCGCCGGTCCATGTCGTCCACCTGCCGGCGCAGGGCGCCGTCCGGGTCGCGGGCGGGCTCGGCGAGGGCCATCGACAGGGTGGCGAGCGGCGTCTTGAGGGCGTGGGCGAGGTTGGCGACGTGGCCGCGGGCGCGCTCCAGGTTCTGCGCGTTCTGGTCCAGGAGCGCGTTGAGTTCCGCCACCATCGGCGCGATCTCGGAAGGCTGGTCCGCCGGCACGCGCTCGCGCCGCCCCGCCCGGACCGACGCGAGGTCCGCGCGCAGGCGCGTCAGCGGCGCGAGGCCCAGGCGCACCTGGAAGGCCAGGCCCGCGAGCAGGCACAGGCCGAGGATGCCGAGCGCCAGGGCGAGGCTCGTCAGCGCCTCGCGCAGCGGCCCGCGCAGCTCCCCCTCCGGCGCCGCCACCACGATCGTCGCCGGCTGGGGCCCGGGCACGGCCAGCACGCGGGCGACGAGGGGCTCGCCGCGCGGCCCCGTGCCCGAAGCCGGGTGCGGACGGCCCGGATCGTCGTCCGGTCCGGGATCGGACAGGCGGATGTCCCCGCCCCGCAGGGAGCCGGAGCGGATCGTCTCGGCGCCGCGGCGCACCTCCCAGGCCCAGCCGGGGCCGGGTCGGTCGAAGGGCGGCGCGTCGAGACCCTGCGGGAGGATGCCGGCCTCGAGCCCGGCCCGCAGGGCGACGATCTGCGCGTCGAGCCGACCGTCGAGCTGCCCGCGCACGAAGCGGTGCAGGATCACTCCGATGGCGAGGCCCGCCACCACCAGGGCCGCCAGCACCAGCACCAGGGCCGACGCGAGCAGCCGTGTGCGGAGTGAGCGGCGCCGCGCCGTCGCCGCCATCAGGCGGGCTCCGCGTGCAGGCGGTAGCCGTGGCCGCGCACGCTCTCGATCCGCGCCGGCGCGATCTTCCGGCGCAGGCGCGTGATGATCACCTCGACGGAGTTCGAATCGACGTCGGCGTCGCCCTCGTAGACCCGCTCGATCAGGTGCGGGCGCGGCACCACGGTCTCGCGGTTCAGCATCAGGCAGGACAGGACCCGCCATTCCAGGCCGGTGAGCTTGAGCGGCAGGCCCTCGTGCTCGAAGGCGCCGAGACCCGGATCGAAGCTGAGGGGACCGCAGGTGATCCGGCTCGCGCCCCCGCCCTGGGACCGGCGCACGAGGGCGCGGAGGCGGATCACCAGCTCCTCCACGCGGACCGGCTTCACGAGATAGTCGTCCGCCCCCGCCTTGAAGGCCGCGACCTTGTCGCTCCAGCCGTCCCGGGCGGTGAGCACCAGCACCGGCAGGGTCCGGCCGGCCCCGCGCCAGGCCCGCAGCACCGAGACGCCGTCGCCCTTCGGCAGGCCGAGATCGAGCACGACGGCGTCGTAGCCCTCGGTCTCGCCGAGATGCTGGGCGTCCTCGCCGGTGGCGGCGTGGTCGAGCACGAAGTTCTCGGCGCGCAGCACCTTGGCGACCTCCGCCGCGAGGGCGGCGTCGTCCTCCACCAGCAGGATCTTCACCGGTCTCACCTCCCCGTCCGAACCGCGGCGGCCGGCCGGTTTCGCCCGCCGCCGCCGGCACTTAGGGCCGTGGTTTCACCCGGGCTGCCGGGACAGCCGCGCGGGCGCCGACCTGTCGGCCCGCATCAGCGCCCGCTGCCAAGCCTCTGAACCCGCACGGGTTCCACACGGAGCGCTCTAGGGCGGCGCGTTTAACCGGGCCTGAACCGCGCGGTTCAGACGGGATTGCCGGCGCCTCCCTAGGAAGGGGCATCGGATCGAGCGGATCCGGACCCTTCAGAGGATGAGATCATGAGCGACGACAAGACTATCGACGGGACGGCGCGGGAAGTCCGCGAGCCCGAGGCCGCCGGGCCGGCGCCGAGGGCAGTCCCGCGACGGACCTGGGTGGTGGGCGCGGTGGCGCTGCCGCTGGCCCTGGGCGCCGTCGGCCTGTCCCTGGCACAGGGAACGCCGTTCCAGCCGACGCCGGTCGCGCCGGTGGCGATCCAGGCCCTGGCCCCCTCCGGCGCGACCGCCATCAAGGGTGAGGTCGCGGAGATCTTCGGCAACAAGTTCGTGGTGCAGGACGGGACCGGGCGGGCCCTCGTGGAGACGGGCCGCGAGGGCGAGGGCGGCGGCCTCGTCGCCAAGGGCGAGACCGTGACGGTGCAGGGCCGCTTCGAGACCGGCTTCCTGCACGCCCGGGTCCTGACCCACGGGGACGGGCGCACGCTGCTGCTCGGGCCGGCCGGCGGCCCTCCCACCGGCAGCCTGGACTGGGCCAAGGACCGGCTCGGTCTCGGGCCGAAGCCCGACATGGCCGCCCTGACCGCCTCGGTCCAGGCGGCGGGCTACGGCGACGTGCGGGTCACGGGTCGCGGGCCGCGCCACGTCGAGGTGGCCGCGAAGGACCGGGACGGCCGCGAGCACTGGCTCCATGTCGGCTTCGACGGCCAGGTGCGGGAGCGCCCGGCGCTGGGGCTGCCGCCGCTCTGAGCCGCGCCCGGGCGGGGCGCGGCGTGCAACCCTTCCGCGCCTGCCGCGTCCTCCTGTCTCTCGCTGGACAGGAGGTGCGCGCCGTGGAGCCGATGAAGCCGATGGAACCCATGAAGCCTATGAAGCCTATGAAGCCTATGAAGCCCATGGAGCCCATGAAACCGATGACGGGCGCGGAGCCCTGGTGGCCGAAGGATCTCGGCGAGCCCGCGACCAGCGGCGCGCAGAACGGGATGAAGTACGCGTTCTTCCCGGACAAGCGCCGCCTCCTCGTCGACCGCGACGGGCAGGTCTCGACCTACGACAGCGGCGACCACCGGATCGGCGGCGTCGCGCAGGCGGACGGGGCGGCCAAGACCCTGACCTTCACCGGCCAGGACGGCGAGGTCGACCTGGGCTCCCTGAAGAAGCTCGACTGAGCGCGGCGTGGACAGGCCGGGACGGCGCGCTTAAGCCCGGCCCGACCATGCGAGCCGTCCCGCCAGACCCCGCGATGCCATGCGCGCGCTGATCGACCTCGTCCGCGCCATGCGGTCGGCCGACCGGCGCCGGCTCGCCCTGATCGCCCTCGGCCTCGCGGCGGCGGCGCTGCTCGAGGTGGTGGGCGTCGCCTCGGTGATCCCGTTCCTGACGCTGGTCGGGGACCCGTCGGCGGCGACCCGGATCCCCTACCTGGCCCAGGCCCGGAGCGCCCTCGGACTGACCGACGAGCGCGGCTTCCTGCTGGTGACCGGCGGCGCGGCACTCGCGGCCATCCTCGTCACCGCGCTGGTGAATGCCGGGCTGACCTACGCGCAGCTCCGGTTCACGCACCTGGCCGGCTACAGCCTCAGCCGGCGGCTGCTGTTCCGCTACCTCGACCGGGAGCGGCTGTTCTTCACGCAGAGCAACAGCGCGGAGCTCGCCAAGAACGTGCTGTCCGAGACCGACCGGCTGGTCATCGGCGCCCTGACGCCCGCCACGGTGCTCGCCTCGCGGGCGAGCTCGGCGTTCGCGGTGATCGCCTTCCTGCTGGCCTACGCGCCGCAGCTCGCGTTGATCCTGGGGGGCGGCTTCGGCGGCCTCTATGTCGGGATCTACCTCGTGATGCGCGCCCGGCTGGCGCGGCTGGGCGGCCGCACCGTCGCCGACAACGAGGCCCGCTTCCGGATCGTGCAGGAGACCTTCGGGGCGCTCACCGAGCTGAAGCTCTACGGGCGCGCGGAGGCGTTCGCGTCGCGGTTCGACGCCCCGGCCCGGGCCTACGCCCTCGCCACCGCGGCGAGCCAGCTCACCGGCCAGATGCCGCGCTTCGTCATCGAGGCCCTGGCGTTCGGCGGGGTGATCGTGGTGGTGCTGTTCGCGCTCGCACAGGGGCTCGACGTCGCCGGCATCCTGCCGCTGCTCGGCCTGTTCGCCTTCGCGGGCTACCGCATGCTGCCGGCCTTCCAGAACATCTTCACCTCGGTCGCGCTGATGCGCTTCACCCTGCCGGCGGTGCGGGTGATCGTCGACGAGCTCGCCGACGAGCGCGAATCCCGGCCCCGCACGGCGGAGCGGCTGCCCTTCGCGCGGGCGATCCGGCTCGAGGGCCTCGGCTTCGACTACGGCACCGGCCGTCCGGCCCTCGCCGGGATCGACCTGACGATCCCGGTCAACGCCACGGTCGGCCTCGCCGGGCGCACCGGCTCGGGCAAGTCGACGCTGGCGGGCCTGATCCTCGGCGTGCTGAGCCCGACCGCCGGGCGGATCACCGTGGACGGCCGGCCCCTCGATGCCGGGACCCTGCCCGCGTGGCAGAACCGGATCGGCTACGTCCCGCAGGAGGTGTTCCTGGTGGACGGGACCGTGGCGGAGAACATCGCGCTCGGCCTCGACGCGCCGGACCTCGCCGCCGTCGAGCGGGCGGCGCTGCTCGCCGGCGCCCACGACTTCGTCGCCGCCCTGCCGCACGGCTACGCCGAGCGGGTCGGCGAGCGCGGGGCGCGGCTGTCCGGCGGCCAGCGCCAGCGCGTCGGCATCGCCCGGGCGCTCTACCACGATCCGGACGTCATCGTCTTCGACGAAGCGACCTCGGCCCTCGACGATGAGACGCAGGCGGCCGTGATGCGGGCGCTGCGCGCCATCTCGGGCCGGCGAACGCTGATCCTGATCGCCCACCGCCTCTCGACCCTGGAGGGCGCCGACGCGGTCCACGTCCTGGAGGCCGGCCGGATCGTCGCCTCCGGGCCGCCCGAGGCGGTCCTGCCGGGGCTCGGAACGGCGGCCTGAGCAACCGCGCGCCGGGGCCTTGCGTCCGGCCCCGCCTCCGTTACCTCGGCTCTCCGAGGCAGACCGGGAGAGCACCGTGACCACGCGCATCGAGCTGACCGCACCGGACGGCACCACCGCGACGCTCGCGACCGACGGGGCCGAGCCGGTCTCGTGGCGGGTCGGCGGGACCGAGTATCTCTGGAGCGGCGATCCGGAGCACTGGAACCGCCACGCGCCCTGGCTCTTCCCGGTGGTCGGCGCCTCGGCGGGCGGGCACGTGACGGTCGGGTCCGAGCGCTACCCGATGGCCCAGCACGGCTTCGCCCGGGACCTGCCCTTCGCGGTGGTCGACCGGAGCGCCGACGCGGTGACCCTGCGCCTGACCGACGGGCCCGGGACGCGGGCGCACTACCCGTTCGCGTTCCGGCTCGACATCGCCGCGCGGGTTCGCCCGGCGGGTCTCGACCTCGACGTGACCGTCGCCAATCCCGGCGATGTCCCCCTGCCCTACGCCCTCGGCTTCCACCCGGCCTTCCCGTGGCCCTTCGCGGGCGGCACCCGCGCCCGGGACGGCGGCTACGCGGTCGCCTTCGAGGAGGCGGAGCGGCCCTTCGCCCCCCAGGTCGGCCCGGGCGGCCTGCTGCTGCGCGACGAGCAGCCGATCCCCCTCGCCGGGGACACGCTGCCCCTCGATCCGGCGCTCTTCACCGAGGCCTTCGTGTTCCGGAACGCCCGCAGCCGCTGGATGCGCTTCACCGGCCCCGGACGATCGATCCGCATGGAGATGGCGGATTTCCCCCACCTGGCGGTCTGGACCAAGCCGACCGCACCCTTCCTGTCGCTCGAGTGCTGGACCGGCTACGCCGACTGGTCGGACTTCGCGGGCGACCTCGCCGCGCGCGATTCGCAGCGCCTGCTCGCCCCGGGCGCCGCGGCGCGCCACGGCGTCCGCCTGACGCTGGAGACCTAGCCCTTGCGGATCTGGGTGGCGCGGCCCGAGCCGGGAGCGACGCGGACCGGGGCGGCCCTGGCCGACCTCGGCCATGCGCCGCTCGTGGCGCCCGTCCTGGCCGTGCGGCCGACCGCGGCGGCCCCGCCCATGGGACCCTTCGCCGCGCTGCTGCTGACCAGCGCCAACGCGGTTCCGGCGCTCCGCGACGCGCCGGCCCTGCGCGGCCTCCCGGTCTTCGCCGTCGGCGCGCGGACGGCCGCCCTGGCCCGCGCGGCCGGTCTCGGCCCCGTCCGGCAGGGGTCCGGCGACGCTTCGGGGCTCGCCGCCCTGGTGGCGGCGACGCTGCCGCCCGGCCAGCCGCTCCTCCACGCGACGGGAGCCGAGCGCAAGCCGGAACCGGCGGCGACGCTCACGGCGGCCGGATACCGGGTCACCGTTTTCGTGGCGTACCGGGCCGAGGCGCTGGACCGCCTGCCGCCGGCGGTCGGCCGCGAACTCGCCGGGAACCGCCTCGAGGCGGCCCTTCACTATTCCCGGCGCAGCGCCGCCGTCGCCCTTGCCCTCGCGGATGGATCGGAGCACGGCGGAGCTTTCCGCCGGCTGAGGCATTACTGCCTATCGCCGGATGTTGCGGCACCCCTGGAAGCGGCCGGTGTTCCGGTCCATTTCGTCGCGGCACGCCCGCGCGAAGCGGACCTGCTCGACGCCCTGGCAGGGCGACCGGGCTAACCGCGCGGTGACAGGGAGGCCGGGCCGCCGTATCTCGCCCTCGCGCCCGGCGCCGCCGCGGTGCTAGGGGGGCGCGGCGACGCCGAAGAGTTGGAGGACTTGCCCGTGACGCCACCACCCAGCGACGCCGACAAGCCCGGCCCCGGCGGCCGGAAGCCGGACGCCGCGCCCGGCAAGCCCGGGCAGTCCAGCCCGCCCGGTGGCGCGTCCCGACCGGCCGCGACGTCGGCGTCCACAGCCTCCACGTCGGCCTCGACGTCCGCTTCCACGTCGGCGAGCACGTCGGCCTCGATGTCGGCCTCCACCTCTTCCACCGCCGGCGGCGGCGTGCGGGGGCCGCAGGGATCCGCGTCCGGAACGCCGCCCAGGCCGGCGACCGATCCGGTCGTGGCTGCCAAGCCCGGCACGACCGATCCGAAGTCCGACGCCGGCAAGCCGGCCTCCGGGACCGACGGCCTGAAGCCGTCGACCGGCCCGGCCGCCCAGTCGGCCGGTGCGAAGCCCGATCCCGTGACGGCGGGCGCCGCGTCGTCGGCCTCCGACGGCAGAACCGGAGCGTCCGCCTCGTCGTCGTCGACGGCCTCCACCGCCGCGTCCGGGACGTCCGGCGCGAAGATCGATCCGAAGGCCGCGCAGCCCGGAACCGGCCCGCAGGGCGGTCCCCGTCCGGGCGGACCCGCACCCGGCGCCGCGGGCCCGGCGGCGGCCAGCGCGGTGACGGCCGGCCCGATCATCGACCTGAAGGCCAAGCGGATCCCGGATCCGGCGACCGCCGGCAAGGAGCCGGGCAAGGACGCTTCCAAGGATACCGCCAAGGACACTCCCAAGGACGCCGCCAGGGACGGCAAGGAGCCGCCGAAGGGCCCGATCCCCGCGGTGGCCGCCGTCGATCCCAGCAGGAGCGCCGCCGCGCCCACCGGCCGGGCCCGGGCCGGGTTCGGCTCGCTCGCGGCCGCGGGGCTGCTCGGCGGCGTGATCGGCGCCGGCCTGCTGTTCGGCGCCGAGAAGGCCGGGATCGGTCCCGACCCGCGCCTGAGCGCCCTGGACCAGAGGCTCTCCAGCCAGCTCACGTCCCTCGACAAGCGTCTCGACGGGCTGGCCCCGCGCGACGCGGTGACGGCGCTCGACAAGCGCGTCGCCGCCGCCGAGGCGAGCGCCAAGCAGGCCCTGGACAAGTCCGGTGCGGCGCCCGCGTCCACCGCCGACGGGCAAGCGGCCGGTCAGGCCTCCGGGCAGGCCCCGGCCGTGCCGCCGGATCTCGTCGCCCGCCTCGACAGCCTCGACCAGCGCGTCGCGGCGCTGCAGGAGGAGCCCGGTCAGGAGCCCGGTCGCGACCAGCCGGCCGATTCGAAGCTCGGCGTGGTCCAGGACAACGCGAAGCAGATCGCCGACCTCGAGACCCGCCTGAAGGCGGTGGAGGATGGCGGCGCCAACAAGGGCGCGGCCGAGGAGGCCGCCCGGAAGGTCGCGGCGCTGCAGAGCGAGGTGGAGCAGAAGACCAAAGCGAACGCCGAGGCCGACGCGACCCTGGAGCAGCGCCTCGACGCGCTGCAGCAGGCCGTCGACGCGCGGGTGAAGGCCGCGACCGAGGCGGTCCAGGCGGCGACCCAGGCGAGCCGCACCGCCGCCCAGGCCGGACAGGCCCAGGCCGCGGAGGCCGCGAAGGCGGTCGACCGGCGGCTGCAGGAGCAGGCCGACCAGATCGCCGCCCTGGACAAGAGCGTCGCGCAGCGCGCCGAGGCCAGCACCGTCCAGGCGGCGCTCCGGGTCGTCGTCGCCGACCGCGTGGCGGCCGCCTTGGAATCCGGGACGAGCTACGCCGAGCCACTCGCGACCCTGCGCAAGCTCGATCCGGGGACCGACGCGCAGGCCAAGGCCCTGGCGCCCTTCGCCGACGGCGGTGCCCCCTCGGCGGGGGATCTCGCCGACACGTTCCGGCCGATCGCCGAGCGGATCGCGGCCAAGCGGCAGGCGCAGCGGGCCAAGAGCGCGGCCGAGACCGGCGATTTCCGCACCAAGCTCCTCAGCATGGCAGACGGTCTCGTGCAGATCCGCAAGGCCGACGCACCCGCTCCCGAGGCCGCGGACGATCCGGAGAGCAAGGTCCAGGCGGCCCTCGACCGCGGCGACCTGCCGGCGGCCTCGGCGGCCTTCGCGGCGCTCCCGGCCGAGGCCCGGGAGCAGGCCGGGGATTTCGGCGCCAAGCTCAAGGCCCGAGCCGAGGCCGAGCAGGCCGTGCGCGCGCTGCTCGACGGCGCCTTCAAGGCCCTGCCGGTCGGCGCCGCCCAGCCGGCCCAGGCCGCCCCCGGGCGCTAGTCCGGTGAGGGCCCCGATCCGCGCGCTGCGCGGCCGCACCATCTCCGAGCGGGCGCGCAGGCGCCCCGCTCCTCCCGCACCCCGCGACGGCCGCCAGCCGGCCGCCGACAGGAGATACTGACCCCATGTGGCGCGCCCTCGCCTTCCTGGCCCTGCTCGCACTCGCCGCCTTCGGGGCGGTCTGGATCGCCGACAGGCCCGGCACCGTCACCGTCGTCTGGAACGGCTACCAGATCGGCACCAGCCTCGCGGTCGCCCTCGTCGGCGTGATCGCGGCGGCGATCGTCCTGGGCGTCCTCTGGGCGATCGTGCGCAGTGTCATCGGCCTGCCCGAGGCCCTGGTCCGCGGCTCGGCCGAGCGGCGCCGGGCCAAGGGCCTCTCGGCCCTCTCGCGGGGCATGGTGGCGGTGGGCTCGGGCGATCCCCTGGCGGCCCGCCGCTTCGCGGGCGACGCCGAGCGGCTCCTCGGCAACGAGCCGCTGACCCTGCTGCTCAAGGCTCAGGCGGCGCAGATCTCCGGCGACCGGGACGCGGCCGAGAGCGCCTTCCAGCGCATGGTCGACGATCCCGAGACCCGGGTCCTGGGCCTGCGCGGCCTGTTCGTCGAGGCCCGGCGCCGCGAGGACGAGACGGCCGCCCGCGCCTACGCCACCGAGGCCGCCCGCCTCGCCCCGAGCGTGACCTGGGCCAACGAGGCTCTTCTGGAGGCGCAGAGCGCCGACGGCGACTGGGCGGCTGCCCTGGAGACGATCGAGCGCCGCTCGTCCCTCGGACTGATCGACAAGGCCGCGGCCCGGCGCCAGCGGGCGGTGCTCCTCACCGCCATCGCCGGCGAGCGCGAGGCCGGCGAGCCGGAGATCGCTACGGAGCGTGTCCTGCAGGCGGTCAAGCTCGCCCCCGACCTCGTGCCGGCGGCCTGCATCGCCGGCCGCCTCCTCGCCCGCCGCGGCGACGTCAAGAAGGCTGCCCGGATCGTCGAGGCGGCCTGGAAGGCCAATCCCCATCCCGACCTCGCGAAGGTCTATCTGGGCCTGCGTCCCGGCGATTCGGTCCGCGACCGCCTCGCCCGCGCCGAAGTGCTGGCGAAGCTGTCGGTCTGGGATCCCGAATCCCGCCTCGCCCTGGGCCAGGCCGCCCTCGACGCGCGGGACTACAAGCGGGCCCGCGAGGCCGTGAAGCCCCTGCTCTCCGAGCGTCCGACCGCCCGGGCCTGCCTGATGATGGCGGCCATCGAGGAGGCCGAGCACGGGGCCGCCTCCGGTCAGGCCCGCGAGTGGCTGGCCCGGGCCGCCCGCGCCCCGCGCGACCGCGTGTGGATCGCCGACGGGATCGCCACCGATACCTGGGCGCCGGTCTCGCCGGTGACCGGGCGCCTCGACGCCTTCGCGTGGCGCGAGCCCCCGAACACGCTCGGTGCCGCGCCCGCGGTGCAGCCGGAGGCGGACGCCGCCGGCCCGGCCCTCGTGCCGGCGGCCCCGAACGCCGCGGCGCCTGGCGCCAGACCGCTCGCCCCATCGGCCCCCGTGTCGCCTCCGACCGTGTCCCCCGCCGCCGCGACGGCTCCGGTCCCGTCGCCGACACCCGCGTCGACTTCCACGGCGACCTCCGCGTCGGCCCGCGCCGCATCCTCGACCTCGGTCACGTCCGCGGCGTCGACCTCCACCGGCCCGATCCCGACCGTCCTTCCGGCCAAGGCGGGCGCCGCGAAGGCGGCCGGTGCCGACCCGGTCTCGGCCGGGATGGCGTCCGCGGCGCTGCCGCCTTCCGGCTCGGGTGAGCGGCCGGTTCGTCGGATCGGGTGACCGGTTTCACGGCGCGCCGGCCGTCTGAGCGCGGGATGACAGGAGCGCCGCGGGATCACGGACACGCCGCGGCGTTCGACTATTGCAAGTTGAATGAGCCGGCGCTCCGTGTAGCTTGTCGTGAGCTGCCGACCGAGGATCCGATCATCCCCCAGCCCGCTCACAGCCCGCGCACGCCGTCGATCCGGTCGGATCGGAGGGGCGTCCCGCGTCGCCCGGTACGGCCGTGACCGTCCTCGACGAGGACGGAGAGCCGCGCCGGCAGGTCGGGGCCCTGCCGTTCCGGCACGGGCGGGACGGCAAGACCAGGATCTTGCTGGTGACCTCCCGGGAGAGCCGCCGCTGGGTCATCCCCAAGGGATGGCCGATGAAGGGTCGCAAGCCGTTCGAGGCGGCCGCGCGGGAGGCCTACGAGGAGGCCGGCCTGCGCGGTGCGGTCGGCAAGCGGCCGATCGGGCTGTACCTCTACCAGAAGCGTCTGAGGAACCTCGACACCGTCCTGTGCCAGGTGAAGGTGTTTCCGCTGGAGGTGCGCAAGCAGCTCAAGCACTTCCCGGAGGCGCGCCAGCGGGAACTCCGCTGGTTCACCCCGTCGGACGCCGCCGAGGCCGTGTCCGAGCCCGGGCTTGCCGCCCTGATCCGGGCCGCATCGCGCACCTAAAACGGCGCGGAAGCGCAACACGGCGTTGCCAACCCGGCGGCGATCCGTTATGGCCCCACTCGGCCGGACGGACACGCCCCCCGCGGGAGCGCCCCGGTCACCTGCTGCGGTAGCTCAGTGGTAGAGCACTTCATTGGTAATGAAGAGGTCGAGAGTTCAATCCTCTCTCGCAGCACCAGAAACCTTCCCGATCTCGCAATCAGTCCGGACGATGCTAACGGTTCCCTAGCGGAACTCGTCGCAGACTGAGGATCGCGTCGGCTGTCCGGCCGACACCATCCGCTGAAGGGGATGCGCGGACGTGAACTCGACTGCCCTGTTCACCATGCTGGGCCTCGTCATCGGTTGGGCGGTCCTCGCCGGCGCGGCCCTGATCACCGGGCGGGTCGCCACCTTCGCGTTCCTGATCCTGACGCTGATCGCCCTCTACCTCTACGTGCCGTGGGTGCGGCTGCGGGCGAGCGGGATCGATGGGTCCAGCCGGCCGGTCCGGTTCTGGACCAACGTCGCCATGCTGGCCGTCAGCCTCGCCGCGTGCCTCGCCTTCGGGATCATGCTCGCCCGGCGCACCGGACTCCTGTAGGCGCCCGTAGAGCGGCGCGTTCCGCGGCCGCGCCGCGCGTGCCCTCGGCGATCCCGAGAGAGCTGTCCGCTGTCCGACCACCGAGCGCCCTCACGCGGCGCATCGCGCGCAGAGGAAGTGGCCGCTGATCGGGTCATTCGCGGCGCCCCCTTAACATGGGTGAGGCGCTCTTAACTTACATTGTGTAATCCTGGCCGGTTGAGCGCGGCCATGATCGCAGATTTTCAAGCCAATACCCTGGCAGGGCGCGGAAAAACGCGTTCGGTCAAATATTGATCGTTATAAAATTCGCGAAAGATCGAACCGTGGTCCCGAAGCGGGGTTGGACAGGGTGCGAGGCGCGATGCTCCCACGGAGTACCGGGCCGACGGCCGATCGTGCGGTGGGCTTGAGCACGCCGTGCCTCTCGCGAGGGACAGACATCATGTACTATCACGACAAGCGGCTTCAGTACCCGGTCAAGGTCGACAGCCCCGACCCGATCTACGCCCGCATGCTCCAGCAGGCGATCGGCGGGATCGAGGGCGAGATCCGGGTCGCCTTCCAGTACTTCTTCCAGGCCTGGGGGAACCGCGCCCCGACGACCAAGTACCGCGACATGCTGCTCAATACGGCCACCGAGGAGATCGGCCATATCGAGATGCTCGCGACCGCGGTGGCGCTGAACCTCGAGAACGCCCCCACCAAGGTCCAGGAGGCCGGGGCGGCCGACGCGATCGTCGGCGCCGTGATGGGCGGCGAGAACCCGCGCCACATCGCCGAGGGCATGCTGCACAAGACGCTGCTGTCGACCGGCATGGCCGCCTTCCCGGGCAATTCCGACGGCCAATCCTTCGACATGAGCCACATCTACGCCAGCGGCAATATCGCGGCCGACATGTACTGCAACGTCGCCGCCGAGAGCACCGGGCGCGTTCTGGCGGTGCGGCTCTACAACGCCACCAACGATGCCGGCATGCGCGACATGTGGAGCTTCCTCATCGCCCGCGACACGATGCACCAGCAGCAATGGCTGGCGGTGATCGAGGAGCTCGGCGGCCACGCCGGCACGCTGCCGATCCCGAACTCCTTCCCGCAGGAGAAGGAGAATCAGAAGTTCAACTACAACTTCTTCTCCACGTCGGCGGACGGCTCGCCGCCGCCGGCCGGGCGCTGGACCCAGGGCCCGTCGCTCGACGGCAAGGGCGAGTTCAGCGTCGTCCAGAACCAGCCGATGGGCGAGGAGCCGGTGCTCGGCCCGGCCCGGCCGGACAGCGGCGCCGAGAGCCAGCAGATCGGCTGATCCGCCGGCCGGGACGGCTCACCCGAGGTCGCGGCGCTCCGGTGCGCCGCGACCCGCGCGCGGACGGGAACTGGTGGCTCGCAGGACGGTGACACGCGGCACGCTCGTCGACGGTCGTGTCTGCCTCGCCCGGACCGACGCGGAGCGCGCCCCGCTGGTCCGGCGACTGGCGCGGATCGAGGGTCAGGTCCGGGGCCTGCGGGCGATGGTCGAGGCCGACCGGCACTGCCTCGACGAGGTCCAGCAGATCCGGGCCGCCACAGCGGCCCTGCGCGAGGTCGGCCTCCTGATCATCGACCAGCACGTCGCCGCGGGGCTCCGTCTCGCGGCGCGCGATCCGGACCGGGAGGCGGTCATGGCGGACCTCCTCCGGGTTCTGCGGGCGGCCATGGTGGAGGCCGGATAGGCCGGGGCGCCGGCCCGCGCGCCCGGCGCCCACGCTCAGTGCTTGGTCAGCGTCTCGACGACGGTGCCCGGCCCGATGCGGGCCGAGAAACGGGCCAGCCGGCTGCGGCTGGGCTCCTCGAGACCGCCGGCATGCGCGAAGGTCGTCAGGGCGATGCCGACGAGGAACCGGGCCTCCTCGACGGTCACGGCCCGGCCGCTCAGGGTGCTGGCCGCACCCCGAACGGCGAGGACGGCCTCCTGGAAGGCGGGATCGTCCTCGAGATCGGAGAGCCGGGTCATGGGCGCGATCCCGCGGTCGAGAGCGTCCCGCACCCGCCCCGCACAGGACGGGCATTCGCAGCAGCGAGACCTCCGCGTGCGGTGCCGCAGATACGGCCGTGCGGAGAACAGTTTTCCGGTGCGTATGACCTCATCGAACTCCCTCTTTCCGTGGACATCTCTGTCGCGATTGTCGCGGACGCCAGCATATATCGGTCCGAATATGCGCCTATCCGCTGATCTATGTTGCGGCGGATGCGGCGTGATCGGGGATTAATGGCGCCACGCGATTTTTCATACCCTTCAGGTGATCGGCTATCATGCTCGAACTCTCGCTCGACGCTGATACAATCGACGCGCAGGGCCCCCGGCTCCCCGACAGCGTGCAGTATCACCTCGGCCATCTGCTCGCGGCGACCTACGCGCAGGACAACGTCGAGCCGACCATCGCGGATCGCTTCGCCGAACTGCTGAGGTTGCTCGACGGCGCCTTCGGCCGGGCGCAGGACGGGCGCGAGAAGGCGTTCCAGGCCTCGCTCCTCGCCCTGGTGCCGAACCTGCAGCGCTTCGCCCGCTCGCTCCTGCGCAGCCATGTCGGTGCCGACGACCTCCTGCAGAACACGCTCCTCCGGGCCTGGCGCTCACGCGCGAGCTTCGCGCCGGGCACGAACCTGGAAGCGTGGCTGTTCACCATCATGCGCAACCAGTTCTACAACGAGCACCGCAAGCGCGGGCGCGAGGTGCAGGACGAGGACGGCGCGCAGGCGGAGCGGATGGTCTCGCTGCCCGAGCAGGGCGGCCATCTCGACCTGAGCGACGTCCAGGCCGCCCTCGACCGCCTGGCGCCGCCGATGCGGCAGGCGCTGGTGCTCGTGGCGATCGAGAACCTCACCTACGAGGAGACCGCCGCCGTCATGCAGTGCCGCATCGGGACGGTGAAGAGCCGGGTCTGGCGGGCCCGGACGCAGCTCGCCGAGATGCTGGGCTACACCGGCCTCGAGGTCGGCAGCGACGACGTCATGCTGGCCGCTGCGGGGCCGAAGGGCCGGAAATCCACCGCTGTCTCGTGACGGCGACCGGCGGACGGGGTCGCTAGGGACCCGCCTCTGCGCGTAGGGTCGATCCCCGATCCCGGGCTCGAGGAGCCGCCGTTCCCCATGTCGCCGCTCCCCATGCTGCCGCGCGCCGTGATCGCCGCTGCCGTCGTGTTCGGCCTCGCCCTTTCGTCGGCGGCGGTGGCGGCGCGGACCGCGCCGGGATCCGCCGCGCGGGCCTGGCTCTCCGACCTCGTCACGCGGATCGATGCCGCGGACCGCGCCGGGACGCGGCCGGGACCGGGCCGTGGCCGCGGAACCGTGGTCGTCCACGTGCAGATCGCCGCGGACGGTGCGGTTCAGGGCGCGGAGATCGAGGAGAGCTCGGGCTCGGCGAAGCTCGATCAGCGGGCGCTCCGCGCCGTGCAGGGCATCAGTCCGGCGCCCGCGCCGCCCGCCGCACTCCTGGGTGTGGACGGGATCGTCGATCTCAGCATCCCGGTCGCGCTTGGCCACTGAGCGCGCGCTGCGTATGCGTGGGCCGGCCGGACCCCGATCCCGGCGGCGCCGCCGGACCGGTCAGCGGCTCGGGCCGGTATCGGTGCTGATATAGGCCCCGACGAGATAGCCGGCCTGGAGGGCGGTGAGGTAGGCCAAGAGCAGCAGCACCTTCTCGGCGTCGAGCTGGGCCCAGACGAAGATCGAGAGGGCCAGCCACCCGAGGGTGACCAGCATCGAGCTGGCCATCAGAACCGATGCCCGATACCGCCAGCCCTCCCATATGCCCACCGCGAAAAGCAGGGCCGCAACCAGCAACGGGCCGTCTCCTTCCGCGCGAACAGATAAAGTTTTACGCGCTAAACCTCTGGTATTTCGAAGATTTTCGACTGCGTGCCCGACATTCGGGGGGGAGTTTTAATTTTGCATTAACTCGGCCCGTCCGCCGGGGCCGTCCGTCGTCGGACGATCCGGTCACGGCCCGCGTCCAGCAACGCCTTCACTCTGCGCCGGCCGCCCGAGGATGCAGAATGCGAGCCAGGAAGACGGCGGCGCCGGCCGGCAGTTTCGCCGGCGATCCATCATTGACAGGATCGATAATGCAAATCGATCGCATCTGTTTGGATCATGTTGCTCTGCAGCGTAGATATCCCCTCGAAACCGGGCACGCCCCGGACAACGAGAGGACTTCAGATCATGACCGTTCGCACCATCGTTCTCGCCGCCCTCGCTGCCGTTCCGATGATCGGTGCCGCCCGCGCCGACGAGAGCATCGCGCTGACCCCGCCGCTCTATCGCGAGCAGGCGCGTCCCACGGCCGCCGTTCGGCCGGCCTCCGAGCTGGCCACGACGCCGCGTCTCGTCCCGGCGAGCCCGGCCTCGCGGCGAGTCGTCGCCACCGCGGTCCCGGCCCGCTGAGGCGGGGCGTGTCCGCGATCCGGCGTCACCGGGTCATCCGGTGGCGCCGGCCGCAGAGCCGGGCCGGTACGAAGCGTCAGCCTATCCGTCAGGCTGGGCAGGGTTTTCCCCCCGGCAGAACTACCTCGCTCTGCCCGTTGTAGATCTCGCCGCCGCGCACCGGCCAGATCTTCTTGTATCGGAAGGTCCACCGGGTCAGGTTCGAGAGGACCGGGAAGATCGGGTGGTAGGTCATCGTGACTTCCGACACGACGAAGCGGTCGCCGTTCCGGGTCATCCCGGCGGGCGGTGCGCCGAGCGAGGAGCCCGCCGTGCGGGCCTGTCCGTTGGACTCGGCGCTCGAGCAGACCTTGGTCGCCGCCGAGCTGCCGTCGCTGTAGGTGCCCGCCGCCGTCAGCACGATGCTCGCCCGGCTCACGTCGTAGGGATTGGAGATCGCGCTCGTCGCGGCGAAGACCGGCTTGAGGTCGGCGTAGCTGCCGCGCGAGATCAGGTCCGCCATCGTGGCCGCCGCGTTGTCAAGCCGCTTCCCGATCATGTAGGCGCGGGGCAGCTCGATCGATCCCATCAGGATCAGCAGCAGGATCGGGGCGATCACGCTGAACTCGATCGCGCTCACGCCCTCCCGGTTGCCGATCAGGCGGATCAGGCGGGCGCGCAGGCGACCGCTCAGCACGGCTTGGGCTCGTAATCCTCGGCCCGGAAGATCTCGGTCGTGACAAGCAGCTGAGTCTTGTCGGCCATGATCCGGCCGGTGAAATCCAGCATCTGGAACAGCCGCATCACCGGCACGGCGACCCGGACCGTGACGGTGTCGCCGCCCTGCGGGCACTCGAAGCGCTGGCCGAAGCCCGGCGTCCAGGTCTTCGTGGTCTTGTCGAACGGCTCCGCCGGCTGCGAGGTCGAGAACGAGGGCGTCCGGGAGACGTCGAGGCGCAGGTCGGCGCAGGGGAACAGCGCCGAGGGGCCGGTGCAGACGATCCTGCGGAGGCGCTCGCTCGGATCGCTGCCGTCGGAGCCGTCCTGGAAGGTGCCGGTTCGCAGCTGCCGGACACTCCGGTCGACCGCGATGTCCAGCGTCTGCTGCTCGATCGCGATGACGCCGGATTCCGCCACGACGCCCAGGAGGGCCAGGAACGGCGCGGCCAGGAGCGCGAACTCCACCGCGGAGGCGCCGGTCCGGTGGCCGGCGAACCGTCGGACGCGTCCGGCCGTGCCGGCGCGGTCCTCGGTCCCGCCCGGACGGCGGGCGGTCGCGACGCGACGAAAGATGCCCATCATGCCAAACGAACTCTGCAGGTCCGTGCCTGCCGCCGTCCGGCCGTAGAGGCACGGACGGAAATAACCCTATGATGAGGCCGTTTAAAAACGGTTCAAATCTGGGTAGAAATTGCGGGTTCAGCAAGATTTTGCGGCCGCGATCTGTGATGAGGACGCAAATTCACCCTGAGGTTGTGTGCTGCTGTGTTCATTCGACGGCCGGCCGGTGAGGCGGTCAGTCGTCGAGACGGTGCCGGGCATTGTACGGCCGCATATAGAAGTTGTTCACAGCTAAAGGCGGCTCTATCGCGTGGCGATAGCTTCGCGGTGCTCGGACGCCACGGATTCTTAGGAGCTGTGCCTTAGGCCAACGGTTCGGTGGCCGGTGCCGCCGCAGCCGCCGATCCGGTCCCGCCCTGGGAGACGCGTCCATTTCCCAGTTCTGGAGAGTGCTCCGCGCCGGCCCGCGGGCCCTGACGGACCGGTCCGGCTCGGTCGCCCTGACCTTCGGCCTGAGCGCCGTGGTGCTGCTCGGCCTGACCGGGGGCGGCATCGATTACGCCCGCCTCGCCTCGCGGCGCAGCCAGCTCCAGAACGCGGCCGATGCCGGAGTCCTCGCGGCGGGCAACTACCTCAAGCTCGCCGTCTCGACCTCGGCGGCGGCCAAGAGCATCGTGGTCGACACGGTCCACGCCCAGGCGGCGCCGCGGCCCGAGAGTCCCTACGCCCTCCGGGTCGACGTGGCGGACGACAAGACCAGCGTCGCGACGACGGTCGACGAGACCGTCAAGCTCGCTTTCGGCGGCTTCGTCGGGGTGCCCACCGTCAAGGTCTCGGTCCGCTCGACGGTCCGCGTCGTCGGCAAGATGCGCCTGTGCCTCCTGACGCTGGACCCGCTCGCAGCCGGCGCGTTCGAGCTGGAGAAGAGCGCCGAGGTCACTGCACAGGATTGCTCGCTCTACAGCAACTCGCAGAGCCCGCGCGGCATGGTCGGCAAGGACAGCGCCTATGCCCGGGCGCAGACGATCTGCACGGCGGGCGGCTTCGACGGCGCCCGCGCGAATTTCGCGCCGCCGCCGCAGACGGGCTGCCCGCCGATCCAGGACCCCCTGAAGGACCGGGCGGCGCCGCCGGTCGGCGCGTGCACGGCGATCCCGTCCTCGGCGAACAGCAAGCGCGTCACCGGCGGCAACCTCGTCGACCAGAGCGTCACCCTCGATCCGGGCACCTATTGCGGCGGCCTGTACATCACCAAGAACGCCTCCGTGACGCTGCGCGCCGGCATCTACGTGATGAAGGACGGCCCGCTCATCGTCGACAAGAATGCCGCCATGACGGGGACCGACGTCGCCTTCTACTTCACCGGCAACAAGGGCGGCCTCCTCTTCGACAAGAAGACCACGGTCAGCCTGTCGGCGCCGACCACCGGCCCTATGGCCGGCCTGCTGATGATGGAAGAGCGCTCGGTCAGCGATCCCGTCGACCCCGCGGCGATCCTCGCCGGCCTGGTGGACCAGACCGTCACGCCGCTGCTGCCCGGGCCGCCGCCACCGCCGCCGACCCCGCCGCCGCTGGCCGCGACCAAGCCCATGCGGACCTACCGCATCATCAGCGACAACGCGCGGACCATGCTGGGGACGCTCTACCTGCCGGCCGGCCGTGTCGTGATCGACGCCGACAAGCCCGTCGCGGACCAGTCGGCCTACACGGTGATCGTGGCCCAGCAGGTCAACCTGTACCAGGGCCCGAACCTCTATCTGAACGCGAATTACGACGGGACCAGCGTGCCGGTGCCGAAGGGGGTCGGACCCCTCTCGGGCAAGCTGCTGCTGTCCCAGTAGGGAGGACGCGATGCGGATCCTGCGTCGACGACTCGTCGCCTGGGAGTGACACGGTGCTCGCGCTGATCCTCGACGATTCCGAGATGAACAACCTGCTGATCATGCAGGCGCTCAAGCCCGTGGCCGACTGCGAGCCGGTCGCCTTCACGTGCCCCGTGACGGCGCTCGACTTCCTGCGGGCGCATGTCGACCGGATCGGGGTCGTCGTCACCGATTACGACATGCCCGGCCTGACGGGCCTCGAGGTGATCGCGGCGGCGCGGGCGGTCCCGGGCTTCGCGCACGTGCCGATCGTGATGGTGACGAGCCTCGACCAGCGCAGCCTGCGCCACGAGGCCCTGCGCGCCGGCGCCACCGACTTCCTCGGCAAGCCCTGCGATCCCGTGGAGATTCAGGCCCGCATCACCAACCTGATGAAGATCAGCGCGGCCCACCGGCAGGAGCAGGACCGGGCCGCGTGGCTCGCCCGCGAGGTCGCGGCGGCGGTCGCCGTCATCGAGGCGCGGGAGCGCGAGATCATCGCCCTGCTGATGCGGGCCGCCGAGCACCGCGACACCGATACCGGCGACCACATCGCCCGGGTGGCCGGCTACGTGGGCGTCATTGCCCGGAACCTCGGCTTCGGCCCGGAGGAGATCCGGATCCTGAAGCTCGCCTCCACGATGCACGACGTCGGCAAGATCGGCGTGCCCGACGCGATCCTGCTCAAGCCGGGACCGCTCTCCGCCGAGGAGCGCGCCGAGATGGAGAAGCACGCCGAGCGCGGCCGGCGGATCCTGGAGGGCAGCACCTCCGACGTCGTGCGGCTCGCCGCCGAGATCGCCGAGAGCCACCACGAGCGCTGGGACGGAACCGGCTACCCGAAGGGCCTGCGCGGCGAGGGGATCCCGCTCTCGGGCCGCATCGTGGCGGTGGCGGACGTGTTCGACGCCCTGGTAACCGAGCGGCCCTACAAGGCGGCCTGGCCGCTCGAGCGGGCGCGGGCCTTCGTGGCGGACCAGGCCGGCCGCCACTTCGACCCGCGCTGCGTCGCGGCGTTCCTCGCGGGCTGGGACGCGGTGACGCGGACCTGCCTGCGCGCCGCTGCCTGATCCGCTCCCCGGTACCGTCCCCCTTACCGCCCTTCCCTTCCCTCCCCGCGATCGGGCCCGACCGGGCCACCTGAAGGAGCCGAGCGTGCATCTCGCGTGGCTGAGGCCGAGGCGCTCCCTGGCGGGCCGGCTGGCTCTGGCGGTGACCGGCGCCGTCACGGCGGCGCTCGTCCTGGCGGCGGCCCTGTCGGTCTGGCGCGAGGTCGCCCGCTACGCCGCCGACAAGCAGGCGGCGCTGGAGGCCGTCGCGCAGGTCTTCGCGCATGGGGGCGCCCGGGCTACCGCGGCGGGCGACGCCGACGGGGCGGACGCGTCGCTGCGGGCGATCGGCAAGGTGCCGTCCATCGTCTACGGGGCGATCGAGCGGCCGGACGGGTCCGTGCTCGCCGAGCAGGGGATCGGCCTGCGCCTGACCCGGGACGCCGCCCAGGACGGCGCGGACCTGTCGCTCCTGCACCTGCTCGCCACCCGCAGCCTCCAGGCGACCGCGCCGATCGTGGAGAACGGGGTCCCGGTCGGCCGGGTCGTGCTGATCGGCGAGACCGACGACATCCTCGGCCATCTCTGGGCCGCCGCGCAGAACGCCGCGCTGGCGGCGCTGCTCGCCGTCGCGATCGGCGTCGGCGTGTCGCTCTACCTGCAGCGCAGCGTCACGCGCCCGCTCGCCGCCCTCGCCCGCACCATGGAGGCGGTCCGCCTGCGCCACGACTACGCGCAGCGCGCGCCCGTGGGCGGCGACGACGAGGTCGGCGCGCTGGCGCGGACCTTCAACGACCTGCTCTCCGCGGTGAACGAGCGCGATCACCGCCTCGCCGCCCACAGCGCCCACCTCGAGGCGGAGGTCAGCGCCCGGACGGCCGACCTGAGCGAGGCCAAGCAGGCCGCCGACGCCGCCAACGCCGCCAAGTCGGCCTTCCTGGCCACGATGAGCCACGAGATCCGGACCCCGATGAACGGCGTCCTGGTCATGGCCGAGCTGCTGGCGGGGTCCGACCTGCCGGCGCGCCAGCGCCGCTACGCCGAGGTCATCGCCCGGTCCGGCCGGTCGCTCCTGGCGATCATCAACGACATCCTCGACTTCGCGAAGGTCGAGGCGGGCAAGCTCGAGCTCGAGCGCGTGCCCGTGAGCCCCGCGGAGCTCGCTGACACCGCGGTGACGCTCTTCGCCGAGCGGGCCCGGACGGCCGGGCTCGACCTCGCGGCCGAGGTCGGGCCGGAGGTGCCGCGGGCGATCCTCGGCGACCCGGTTCGCCTCGGGCAGGTGCTGAGCAACTTCGTGTCGAACGCGCTGAAGTTCACCGAGGCCGGTCACGTCGCCGTCCGGATGACGGTCGATGCCGCCGACGGGTGCCTCGTGATCGCGGTCTCCGACACCGGGATCGGCATCCCGCAGGACAAGCTGGCGACGATCTTCTCGGCCTTCTCGCAGGCCGACCAGTCGACGACGCGCCGGTTCGGCGGCACCGGCCTCGGGCTCTCGATCGCCCAGCAGATCGTCGCCGCGATGGGCGGCACCGTGGCGGTGACGAGCCGCGTCGGCGCGGGCTCGACCTTCTCGGCGCGCATCCCCGTGACGGTCGCCGAGCCGGCCTGCCCGGTCCGGCGCCGCGACGCGGTGCCGGCCGCGATCGCGCTCGACACGGCCGGTCCCGCCACCCGCGCCGCGCTCGCGGCCGGCCTGCGCGCGGCCGGCTTCGC
>NZ_JBKFBI010000260.1:0-3116 GCF_053346095.1 Methylobacterium sp. A52T
TGACCGAGGAGCCGAGCTCCTCGGCCGCCGCCGCGACCGTGGTGACGTTGGAGGAGGCCTCCTCGGCGGCCGCCGCCGCGCTGGTGGACTGGCCGGCCGTCTGCGTCGCCGTCGCGGTGAGGATCTGGGCCGTGGACTGGAGCTGCGTCGCCGCCGACGTCACCGAGCCGACGATGCCGCCGATGGCCGATTCGAACCGGTCGGCGAGCTCGCGCGTCGCCTGCCGGCGCTGCGCCTCGGCGCCGGCCCGGGCCTGCGCGGTCTCGGCCTCGAGGGCGCGGGCGTGCAGCAGGTTCTCCCGGAACACCGCGACGGTCGCCGACATGGCGCCGATCTCGTCCCGCCGCGCCGCGTAGGGGATCTCGGCCTGCGTGTCGCCGTCGGCGAGCCGCCGCATGGACAGCGTCATCCCGGCGAGCGGCCGCGACACGCCCGTGAAGGCGTACAGCATGGCGCCGAGCGCGATGACGAGGCTGACGAGCAGGCTCACGACGGTCGTCCGGACCGCTTCGGCCTGGCTGTCGCGGGCCGCGCGCCCGGCCGCCTCGCCGTTCCGGATGTTCAGATCGGCGAGGGCGCGGGTCGCGCTGGAGGCCGCCAGGTAGTTGGCGTTCATGGCCCCGCGGAAATAGGCGAGCGCCTGGTCGTGCTGGTCGGCCGGGAAGGCGCGCAGACGGGTCCAGTCGGCCTGCTGCACCGCCAGCTTGGCGAGCAGGTCGTCGTAGATCCCCTGCTCCTCCTTCGACGCCACCAGGCCGCGGTACGCCTCGGCCTTCGCCTGGCGGTTCCGCATCATCTCGTCGGCGTTCTTCAGGCTGGTCTCGCGCTCGGCGTCGGTATCCGCCGTCACGTAGCGGAACTGCCACAGTCGCGAGCGCATCACGAGGGCGTTGATCGCCTGCGCCTCGTTGATCGACGGCACGGCGTTGTCGATCAGCTCCGCGAGCCGCTGGTCGACCGCCTGCATCTTGTAGAGGGTCACGCCGCCCTGAACGATCGCCGCCAGGAGCAGGAGGGCGAAGAGGCCGCTGAGTTTTACTTTGAGACTGAGACGCATCGGTCGGTTCCGGTCGTGCGGGCGAGACCCGCAGGACATGAACAGTTTGTGCTAACAGTGTTATAACTTGAGGTAGGATCAGGCTTCACGGGTTCGCGTGTGTCGGCTTGCATACGCGGCCGAGTCCGGCCAACTGGGCCGCTCATTCCTCGCCACCGGCCCGACCCACCGACACCGTGTACGTCCTCACCGACATCGCCATCTCGAACTGGTACCTGATCCGCCGCGAGCAGATCCGCCTGCGCGGCGCCGCGGCGCTGGTCGGGCCGACCGGGGCCGGGAAGTCGACGATCTTCGACGCGGTCGGCACGGTGCTGGCCGGCAACAACGCCAGCCGCCTCGCCCTCAACGCCTCGGCCTCCGGCCGCAGCGCCCGCACCGTGCGCGACTACTGCCTGGGCTGGATCAGCGACCCGGCGGAGGGCGGCCGCCCGACGCGGGAATCCTGCGAGACCGTGCTGGTGCTGGTCTTCGAGAACCCCGATTCCGGCCGCGTGGTCTCGGTCGGCCTCGCCCTGGCGGCCCGGGCCGCCGAGCCGAAGGAGACCGTGCTGTCGCGCTTCATCGCGGTCGGGCACCGGTTCGAGGTCTCCGACTACGCCCGCACCGCCCCCGGCGGCACCTACACGGCGCCCTGGAGCGAGATCGCCGCGGAGCTGCGCGCCCGCGCGTCGAGCTTCACCGAGTACCGCACCTCCGGCGAGCGCTTCACGGCCGACGTGCTGGCGACCCTGCGTGAGGGCGCGCCGGCGCCGGAGCCGCGCCACTTCCTGCGCAGCTTCGCCAACGCGGTGGCGTTCAAGCCGATCTTCGACACCAGCGCCTTCGTGCGCGCCTTCGTGCTCGAGCCGGAACCCCTTGACGTCGAGCGCGTGCGCCACTCCATCGCCAATTGGCGGCGCCTCCGGGAGACCATCGCCGAGCTGGAGACCCGGCTCGGGCGCCTGCGGCGCCTGCGCGACCGCTACGAGGCCTGGGGCGAGGCGATCCTCGCCGCCGCGACGCACGAGCTGCGGGCGGCCAGCGCCGAGCTGCGCCGCCGCAGCCTCGACCTCATCGCCGTCCGGGGCCGCCTCCGCGAGGGGGCCGACACCCTGCGCATCGCCCGCGAGCGCGTCGCGGCGAGCCGCGGCTACGTCCGCGAGATCGACGGCGAGATCGCCGAGAAGAAGGCGCTCGCCGCCGCGGGCGCCGCCGAGGGCCGGCTCGCGGCCTCAACGCTCGGCCTGTCCATGCTGGAGCGCGATCGCAAGGAGCTGATCGGCCGGATCGGCGACCTCGTGGCCCTCGTCGGGCAGATGGCCAAGCTCCAGCCGGTCGCCCCGATCCTGCGCCAGAGCTGCCCGCAGGCGGCCCGCCTCGCCGTGGCCTGCGCCCGGGCCGGCCTGCGCCGGGACTCCTCCCCCGAGGAGATCCTGCGCCCCGACGGCCCGCTGGCCGAGCTGGCCGACGGGCTGGCGCGCCTGCCCGACTTCGACGAGGCCCTGGAGCGCGCCGCCGAGGACGCGGCGCTCAAGGCCCGCGCGCAGGAGAGCGAGGCCGAGCGGTCGGCGCCGCGCACCGGCGGCGGCCCGGCGGCGCGGCTGTCCTCCGACACGGTGGCGTTCCGCGGCGAGCTGGAGCGGCGCGGCATCGACGCGCTGCCGATCTGCGAGTTGGCCGAGATCGTCGACCCGACCTGGGGGCCGGCCCTCGAAGGGCTGCTCGGGCGCGCCCGCGAGGCCCTGGTGGTCGCCCCGGACCGGCTGAGCGAGGCCCTCGGCGTGCTGCAATCGGGCCGCGACCGCTTCAGCCGCTGCATCCTGGTCAAGACCACCGACACCGCCAAGCAGCGCGCCCGCCGCTACGACGACGGTCCGCTCACCGTGATCGAGACCAGCGACCCCCACGCCGAGGCGTTCCTCGGCGTGCGGCTCGGCGGCTACGACCTCGCCCGGGACGATGCCGAACTGGCGCGCCTGTCCCGGGCCGTGGCGCCGAGCGGCCGGACCACGGCCGGCATGGCCTACACGGTGACCCGCAACGTCGACCTGCTGATGACCCGCGGCCATCGCGGGCC